>WJLZ01000037.1 GCA_014728215.1 Chitinivibrionales bacterium | reverse complement strand
CGAAAAGGCGATCAAGACCGGTGCGAAAAAGCTGTACATCGAAGATCTCCGGGAAGAATTTATTACCGATTATATCTACCCCACGCTCAAGGCCGGGGCTGTCTATGAAGGCTCCTATCTTTTAGGGACAAGTTTCGCCCGCCCGCTGATCGCCAAACGCCAGGTGGAAATCGCGCACAAGGAAGGCGCTACGATGGTGGCGCACGGCGCGACCGGCAAGGGCAACGATCAGGTCCGGTTCGAGCTGACTTATATGGCCCTGGATCCCTCGCTGAAAATAATCGCGCCGTGGAAAGATCCCAAATGGGGCCTTCATTCCCGTGAAGAGTGTATCGATTATGCCGAAAAGCACAATATACCGATCAGTCAATCTAAAAAGAAGATCTATTCCGAGGACCGCAATATCTGGCATATCAGTCATGAGGGCGGGGTTCTGGAGGATCCTTCGGTGGAGCCACCCGATAATGTGTATACTATTTCAAACACGATCGAAAAGGCGCCCGATAAGCTGGAGCATGTCGAGCTCCGTTTTGAAAAGGGAACACCTGTTGAAGTAAACGGCAAACAGCTTCCTCCGATCGAGCTGCTTACCGAACTCAACCGGGTGGGTGGAATTCATGCGGTCGGGCATGTTGACATGGTGGAGAACCGGCTGGTAGGGATCAAATCACGCGGAGTGTACGAAACCCCCGGCGGCACGATCCTGTATGCCGCGCACCGGGAACTGGAGCGGCTCGTACTCGACCGTGCCACGCTCCACTACAAAGAGCTTGTCGCCTGCAAATATGCCGAGCTGGTTTATAACGGCGAATGGTTTACCACGCTCCGGAAAGCGCTGGATGCATTTATCGATATCACCCAGCAGAATGTAAGCGGCACGGTGAAGCTCAAACTGTATAAAGGTAATATTGTCCCGGCAGGCACAAAGGCCGACAAGTCGCTGTATCTGACCGACCTGGCGTCCTTTACCGATACCGATTTCTACGATCAGAAAGATGCAAAGGGATTTATCAAAATTTTCGGTTTGCCCATGAAAGTCCAGGGCATTGTCGACCGGAAATAAATTAGAAATATGGGAGTTTGTACCGACATGAAATACCGCACACTGGGAAAAACCGGATTGAAAGTTTCCGTTGTCGGCCTGGGCGCCTGGCAGTTCGGGGGAGAGTGGGGAAAGCAGTTCTCCACGAAAGATGCTGATGCAATTATCAAAGTTGCAGGCGATAATGGAATCAACCTGATCGATACCGCCGAGTGCTATGGCGACCACCTGTCCGAAGAGCTTGTTGGTCATGCAGTCGAAGGTAACCGGGAAAAGTGGATTATCGCCACAAAATTCGGCCATAAATTCCATTCCCATATGAACCGGACCCGTCACTGGTCCCCCGATGAAATCGAGCAGCAGCTTCATGAATCACTGAAAGCGCTTCATACCGATTACATTGATATATACCAGTTTCATTCCGCGCTCAATGAAGAGTTCGAGCAGCCAGCGCTCTGGGAACGGTTGTGGAAATTTGTCGAATCCGGCAAAGTACGGCATATCGGCATGTCCATCAATCCGGCAAATGAGTATCAGGCTCAGTCTTCGCCCAAAGCCCGTGCAGAAATGCTCCAGATTCTCTATAATCGTCTCGACCGGATCGCCGAAGAAAAAACGTTTCCCTGGGCGCAAAAATTCAATCTCGGTGTACTGGCACGGGTTCCACTGGCAAGCGGATACCTGTCGGGCAAGTACAAGCCGGGTGATACGTTTGCATCCAACGATGTGCGAAGCGGTCACGATATAAAAGCGGTCGAAGATAAACTTCGCCTGGTGCAGCAAATTAAAAACGAAGAAGTTCCACAGGGAGTCGATATGGCCTCCTGGGCACTTGCCTGGTGTTTGAAACATCCGGCGGTAACAACTGTCATTCCCGGCTGTAAAAGCCCGGAGCAGGTGCGTTCCAATGCCGCGGCGGCTGCGTTTGCGACCGACGATCATCCTCAAGCAATCAACGAATAGAACGCCGATACTTCGACACGCACTTCGATAAGCTCAGTGTGTTACTCAGTGCGGCGCGCAAGTTCAATACAAGCAACGCTGATCGTGCTGATTATCGCCGATCTGAATAGTGATGTAGGGTGCATTTTATTGCATGCCTGTATTTATATTTTATTTATAGACACGAAAATACTCACAGAGGAATTGCATGAATAGAATCAGCGCTGTTATTGTCGCTGCCGGTGAAGGGAAACGGTTGGGTCACGATTTGCCCAAAGCGTTTGTTCCGCTTGGCGGCATGCCGCTCTTTGCCCATTCGCTTCGGGCGTTCGATTCGTTTGCCGGTATTGAAGAGCTTCTTCTGGTGGTGGCTCCCGAGATGACCGGGGTGACACTGGAAGCTTTGGGTTCGCTGGGCCTGACAAAAGAGGTGACGATCGTTGCCGGCGGCGAGCAGCGGTGGCAGTCCGCCGAAAATGGTGTCAGGGCGTGCAACCCCGATTCCGACTGGATACTGATCCACGATGCAGCCAGGCCCTTTGTAACAAAGGAGGTTGTTGCTTCCCTGCTTGAAAAACGGAGTGATTTCAGATGCGCCGTCACCGCCACCCCCGAAACCGACACGGTCCGCAAAGTTGACGGTGACCGGTGTCTGGAAACGGTCGACCGCTCATCACTCATACGGGTCGGCACACCGCAGCTCTTTCATCAACCGACTTTGCTCCGGGCATTCAATCAGGCCAAAAATCTCGACTCCTACCCTACCGATGAAGCCATGCTGATGGAGCATATCGGCGTCCCGGTGGGATATGCTCCGGGAGATCCGCTTAACTTTAAAATCACCACCGGAAGGGACCTTGTTCTTGCCGAAGCACTCCTCGCCCAAAATAAATAGATGCTCCTGGGCCGGCGATGATCCGGTCTATATCGATTATCATGATAATGAGTGGGGAATTCCTGTTCACGATGATAAAAAGCTCTTTGAAATGCTGATTCTCGAAGGCTTTCAGGCCGGACTGAGCTGGATAACAATCCTGAAACGCCGCGAAAACTTCCGCACAGCATTCGATAACTGGGACTGGAACAAAATCGCCCGGTACGATACAAAAGATTTCGACCGCCTGATGAACGACGCCGGCATTATCCGCAACCGGCTCAAGATAAAATCCGCAATCAACAACGCTCAACGATTTATCGAAGTACGCAAAGAATTCGGGACCTTCGACCGGTACATGTGGCAATTCACCAATTACACAACAAGCAGGCCCCCAAAGCCCTGGAAATCCTGGGAAGAAATTCCGGCGCGCACAAAGGAATCGGATGCCATGAGCAAGGATCTGAAAAAAAGAGGCTTTACCTTTGTCGGCTCGATAATCTGTTATGCCCACATGCAGGCGGTCGGTATGGTCGATGACCATATAGAAAGCTGCTTTAAATGCAAAAAGTGGTCATCCCGATCGTCATAATCCATTTCCGAGGCCCGGGGAATCCCGTTACCGGTCTTCGGGATTTGTCTCCCTTCCCTGCCGGAATAAACCGGGCCGGTGGGGGTAAATTAGCCCTCACATGCTGTTCCTGTAATCGCCCTTGGCGGCAATACTATTCCTCTAACGATCACGTATCGACATACCGGGACCTGTTCTCCTTCGGGAATTTGAAATATTATCATTCCTAACTTATAATTAATTCATGAGCATACGAAATTATCCACTTATAGTTTTGATTTTGCTTGTTACGGTTGGTGTGCCCCAGTCGAAGCAGGAGAAGCGTCCGTTCAGTGTTCCGGCCCTCCAGGGGCTTCTGGATCGCAAAGAATATGACCGGTTCGATTATTTTATCGGCAATTATCTTCAACAGCACCCCGATACAGCGGTTCTTTTTCTGCTTAAAAGCGAGCGTTTTTTTTCCGAAGCCCTCGAACGTCCTTCCCGAAAAGTGGTAACCGAAGTAACGGTCGATCCCACAGGCGGCATACCCCGGAAATATGCATCATACATTGAACCGGCCCGAACACTAATTAACAAACGCTATGTGCGATACTATGATGATTCCCTTCTCCAAAAAGCGTTCATTGCCGTCGACAAGGCTCTTTCCCTCATTCCCGACAGTAACGAAATCCACGAAAAAAAATGCCGAATGGCCGCCCGTGCCAAACGGCCGGACATCCTTGCAGGCTGTGTAGCGGAGTACATAAACCGGTTTGGCTGCGACGCCGGTATCACCGAACTTGTTTATGATTTTCTGGGAAGTTCGGAAACCGAATCATTCGATACCTCGCAGGTAATACTGCTTCAAAAGGTCATGAATCCCTGTCCCGCGGCGCCGGAAGTTGAAAAAGAGAACCTTCAGGGAGAAATCGCCGCCTGGTATTTATCCAGAGGCAAAATAGACAGCGCTTACAGCATAATTTGTGCGGCTGTAAACACCGACTCATCGGACACTTCACTGTTGAGCGCGGCCTATAAAATCGCATGTGTTAAAAGCGATTTTGGCCGGGCCGGTGAATTTGCACTCAAGCGCCACGCTCAAACCGGCCGTCTCTTTGACCTGGAGCTGGCGGCCCTGGCGACAATGGCATGTGACACGATACAGGCACGGCAAATGTTCGATCGTATAAAAAAAAGCGAAGAATTCAACAAAAACACCTCTCTGTGCAGCCACTATTACTCTTCGGAAAAGAAGAGCGTCACACCCCGTTTTTTCTCTGGCGAATTCATCTATCTCAATTTTCCGGTACTCGAGTTCCACTATAAGAAATCCGGTGATATAATTAACCATCATTTCAACAAAGCCGGACTATTTTACGCGCTCTCGCTTTACGATAGTGCCGGGTATTATAATCTCAATCTGATGCGACGGATCAAGACAGGGCACGCACTCAGTTTCAACACTCTTTACAACCTGGCTGCAGAGCATTATGCATCCGGACGATACAGGCTCTCGCACCAGCGCTTTCTGGAACTCTACCGGTATTACCATGAAAAACGTGATGCATCGGTGCATTATGCACTTGCAGTGACCTCTGAAGCGATTGGTGATTCCGGCAATGCGCGATATCATTATAAATATGTGATCCGTCATGCACGGCACGACAATAAAGAAGACCGATTGGTCAGAAAGAACGCTCAATACCGGCTTGCCGCAATGAAAAGTAAAAGCACCTTGTCCGAAAACACCGGCCCAACCGAATAGCACTTCATTTTCTTCGCGGCATTATTGCAGTGACAACCCGAATTTGCGGGCAAGATGACGCTGCAGGGCAACCGCATTTTCATCTGTTATCTTTTTGTCAAAATAAATGATTTCGGCAATATCACCCTCCCATTCATATTCCGCCGAATGTTTTAGTGAAGAACCTACGACAAAATATCCTGAGGGAATATCATCACTTACGCTAAGCTCCCGGTCGCCCCTCTCTCCATTCAGCCATACATCGACGGCGATTCCGGTCCAGTCTGCACCCGATGAACGAAACACAAAAATATGCCATTCATTTTCAGCGACCGGCAGATTGGACGCATAATTTCCTGGTGGAATGGGATCATTATCATAATCCTTGAATATGCCCGCATGCCCGTGGGAAATACCGAAACCGAATTTCGGTGAGGTTCCCGGACCGATAAGGGCATGGTTCCCCGTGGATGAGACAACACCCGGCCTCGCAACAATAGCAATCGTAAAGGATTCGTGTACCCATTCATCTAAAAAGTCTACATTGGAATTAATAAACCTGTTGTCGCCGTCAAATTGCAATGCCGGAAGTTCATTGACAACGTTTTCTACATAAAGCGGCGCCTGCTGATCCGCAACCAGCCTTACAAAGCGGGTGTGCCGGTCGCCCCAGACATGGGCGCGTTGGGTTTGCGGTCCTACAAGTTCGACATTATATGCCGCGTCATACCACATCGCAAGCCCTTCAATTTGAGTCGGCTCCAGTACAAGAGGATAGAGCACCGGTATCAGCATGGTATCCCGTGTCCCGGTAGCATCGAGGGCAATAACGCGGATGGTATCGGTTGTTACATTCCGAAACGGCTTTATTGTATAAAAGACCGTCTTATCCGACACCGTGTCGATAACGATTACCTGACTCTTTGTCTCGATTGTGACCTGATGATGCTCGGTAAGCGGATGATCGCTGTCGGATATTTCAATCCGCAGCGTTACCGCCGTATCGACGTCCCTCAAATCGAGCGCCCCCTCACCGGTCGTATCGATCCCGTCGGGCACCATAACATCAAGCGTACAGGGATCCTCGTTTGCAGGCGCCACCTGGATATCACGATAGAGCGCATCGCTGTCGCCATAGGCGTCGGTTACCGTAACCATTAGATGACGAATTCCTATGTCGGCCTTCCGGGGCGCCCACCGTAGCGCAACCGGATCCCTACCGTCAACAATCGTATCGAGTACTGTTTCTCCGGTGGTTGTCAATTGCGCCTTATAGCCGAAAGGTCCTTTTCCTGTTCCGGTAAGCAGGGTGAGTGTTTGTGAAAACTCATCACCCACTTCGATAAGTGCGGGGAAATCGAGCGACGATGTTGCAAACTGTACCAGTACCGTTGTATCTCTGATTACATCGAAATTCCAGTTAATAGCGGTATCCTGATAATGATCGGTATAGGTGAGGGTAACAGTGTAGCTGCCGGTATCGCTACTGTCCGGATCCCAGGACAACGACCAGTTATTGGGGCCGTCATCTTTTTCCACTTTCATTCCTTGCGGTGACTCTAAAAGCTCAACCGTTACTTCATCCTCATCCGATATATCGAGCGACATTTCGAATGAAGAACCCGCAAGGAGTCTCGAAGGCCAGGTCTTGCCGGAGGCTGTCCGGGGCTTATGGTTCTGACGAAGAAAAAAAGAAAAAGCGCTTTTCATACCAGCGTTATCGGTAACCTCGATTGCAACCAGCATCGAATCACTATGTGGAACCGGCCCCAAAGTAGTACGCCGGTGAAATCCGTCATTATCTGCCGTAAGTGCGTTATTATTAACGGTTGCCGATTCGATACCGGATTCATCCCAGGCAATAAAACTCAGTAAAGCCGTTGTGTCAACGATATAATTTACCCGGTTTTCAACCACCCGAATACCATTTACGGTAACTTCGGTAAGTTTTGGATCATCAGTGTCCGGGGCGGTGGGATCATAGATCACCTGAACCGTTTCCCGGGTAAGCGTGTTGCCGAGTGAATCAAGCGCAACGATCGCAATCGTGTTGAAACCTGCATCCAGAACAACCGAAAGGGCCAGATCGCCTCTGGTATTTTCGATAGGTACCGAATGAGTATCCGAGGGTTCGGACTCATTTACAGATGCATAAACGCCCACATTCGGATAAATATACTCTCGGACATTTCCCTGAATAAGGTATGTTCGATAGGAGACGGTGGCGGTATCTTCCTTAATGCCGGAGATCATAATCTGAGTTGACCGTGTACTCTGAATCGTCGGATCGTACCGAACATAAAATGTTTCGGTCGTGGAATTTCCATCCAGGTCGGTAGCCGCTACCGTTACAGTTTGCGGCTCGTTCTGACTCCGACTCATATCATTAAAGCGTGCATAATAATAGTTCTCGGCAGACTGCTTTGCCGCCGAACCGTCAATGTGCACCTGGTGTATACCGCCCGGGTCGCGCACCAGCGCCTCAAAATCAAACGGGTTATCACCGGTAAACACCGTGTCTCCCTGTATTGTCCCGCTTGCCGCAAAGATACGCGGCCCGGCATTGTCGGTAATGGTGACGGCAAAAGATTTTGAAGGCGACCTTTTTGAATTACCGGCAGAGTCAAGGGATACCCAAAGTTTTCCGGGCATATTTTTCCCTGTAAAGGAAAAGTTTTCATTGAATGTCGGGTACCGGGAATGACGCTGTGCACGGATTTCGTTTCCATAGACCCAGTGATACCAGACACTGTCCTCCACTTGCTCTGTGTGCAGAGACATCTCGGCCCCCAGAGCGGTATCGATCGATTCCTGGTTGAGAGGTGAATAAACATAGACCGGTATGGTAAGTGAAGTATGATCATCGTTCTTGCGATAGGTTTCTATGATAATTTCCTTTGCACCGGTATCGACAAACGAGAACAGGAGCTGGATGGCTTGAGAACGTATCTCCGTGATCGTAGTGTCGGTGAAATACCGGTTGTCGTCGGCCTCCACGACAACCGAATCGATCTGTTCGCTGACTGCGGCGGCGAGGGTACAGAGCCGGGTGGAAAATATTTTTGCACTGTCGTTGGTAAAGACCGTTCCCATAACCTTCATTCGTGCATTGGTTGCATCCTCAAAGGGATTGTAATCATCGGTGCACAAAGCCAGCAGTCCAATCAGAATTACTGCGACAGATAATGGTGTTTTCATATAGGGTACCTCTTTGAGAATTCAGAAGGAAAAAGACCAGACAAAACCGGTTGCACCGACAAGCCCGATCACATATCCGGCGCTGGCAAGCAAGACGTCCTCATTGCGCCTGTTTCGGCGACCTGTCCATTCCTCGGATGAATAGCTATTTAAAACAGAAAATTCTTTCCGGCTTATTTCATCCAGGTCCCCTTGTGAGCTTTGGGCCTCAAAGGTCTGAAATATACCCAAAGTACAACCACCCAAAAAAGCCGTTAGCCCGGCGTAACGTAAAAAGTTCCGTTTCGGTGCAAGAGGATCTTTGAGCAGATCGACGGGAACACCGTCTTTCACCGCGTCCTTGGTCGACAATACGTAACTGTACGGTTTATCGCTCACCCTGTGCTCGGCGCCTTCAACAACAAGATTACTTTTTCCATTGTATTTGTAAATCACCGGATCGAGACGAATAAATTTTGTCTCCGAAACGATCCCGTAAACAGAATAATAGATTTTGCAATAACCCACGCGAGTCCCATATCCCGCCGTATGGATATATATCCCGTTCCAATCGTAAGGATTGGCAAATTCTGTGCTCGATGGATTATACTCCTGATCGAGATGGGAGGTAAACACGATGGGACGGGCTTTTGATCCCTCGGCAATAAGCCTTCCCTGCACATGGAGCCCCGCAAAGGGACGAAACAAAAAAATTGTCCCCGGCTCGATAGTAACCGTTCTATCGGAAGGAACTTCAATATCACCTGCAACAATGTAGGGCCCCTCTTGGGCCTTTACAACCTTTGGCAGAGGACCGATAAGCGTATCGAACTGCACGGTTCCGCCGCCGGAGGTTCCATTTCTTTCTGCCCGGGCGATATTTACCTTGAGCATGCCCCCGGAAACAAACAGGAACAGCAACAATCCGCCAATAAAAGGCCGTCCTTTGTGTATTGTCATCATCTTACCCTTGACGGGACCTGAATTTTGCACCGATACGCTTCCTCTCCGATTCGGCCTTTTGATAATATTTATGCTGCGGTTCGCTCCGTAGAAGACTCATGACCTGATGCCATTCACCTATTGCGGCTTTCCAGTTTTCTTCGGAGGGGTTTTTGTCGAACAGATACGTCGAGCACAAGGCCCGGTAGTAGCTCACTTCTTGTTTTAATTTATTATAATCCATTAGAAGACGGGGTGATTTCAAGCTTTTTTCAAGCAGCGTTTTGGTTTTCACGATATTTTTTCGCTCATAGGAAAGGCGGGCCGCGGCCAGATAAAATTCTGCATCATTAAGTTCCGTCTTATCGATAAATTCTGCAAGACGTACCCTGTCTCCCGTTTTATTCAAGGCACGAAGCATGTAGAGAAGGGCCTGTTGGGAGGCCTGTACACCGGGCGAAAGATGATCGTATATTGTAACAGCGCTCGAATAATTGCCGTTTTTCAGCTCCAAGGCCATAATATCTATGAGTTCGGTATCAGCGTAACGGATTTGAAGTTTTTCGATAGGACTCATTGTCTTTTTGGGTGGAGCCCGTTCCGGTTCGGCTTTCCGTGACGCCGGTTCTGTCTTCGAAGAAACCTTTTTGGGGGAAGTTTCAGCCTGATGTACTTTTCTCCGACCGGTAACGTTCTTCTGCTCAGGTTGTTCAGCAATAACCTCCGGCGGTGGAGCGGACTTGACCGGTTCCTGAATAACCGGTGGTTGCTTTGGGTCGAGAACAGCAGTCTGCTCTTTCCATTCACTCAGATAGTACCGTACGAGTTTGAAAAAAGAAAACCCCGCAAGAATGATACAGAGGCATGCCACGGTAATACGTATGGGAAGCATGTTGCGGGTCGGAATTACCGTTTTGCCCTCCTCCGGACTATTCAGATATCGTTGCACAACTTCTTCGGGAAAAGCAGAGGTAACACTCCGGTGAATCTTGTCCAGTTCTGCAAGAAATACACCGGCATCAGCGATACGCTTTGAACGTTCGTAGAGCATGGATTTATGAATCAGCTTTGCGAGACGGGGGGGAACCGAAAGGGCATACTCCTTTAAAGGGACAAACTTGTTTGCACTTTTGTCTACCACGAGTTTATGCACATTTTTTTCCGGAAAAGCCTGCTTGCCGGTCAATGCCTCGTACAGTGTTGTGCCCAGCGAATAAATATCAGTCCGTATATCCAGCTCTTCGCCGTTAAGCTGCTCGGGAGAGAGATATTGAAGCGTTCCGATTACCGAACCGTCAAAGGTATGAAACGAAGCTTCGGTTGGCCGGGCAATGCCGAAATCCATGAGTTTGACAACCCCATCCTTGCAGACCATGATATTTCCCGGTTTGAGATCACGATGAACAATGCCGTGATAGGTTTTGCCGTAGATCACATACTCCTGATTATGTGCATATTTGAGTGCACGACCGACCATGATCCCTATTGCGGTACAGACCGGTACCGGCAGCGCACCACGCTGACAAATAAGAGCGTCCAGACTGACCCCGTCAAGCTTCTCCATCTCGATATAGGGCAGATCGTCCCATTTACCTACAGCATAAATTTCGGTGATATTCGGATGGTGCAGCTTTGCAGTTATCTTGATCTCGGTCTGGAAACGCTCCAGAGAATCCTTGCTGCAATTCGGATTGATCAGCTTGACTGCATGATGCACCTCGAGCTGCGAATTCCATATCTCATAAACATTGGCCATCCCGCCTTTACCAAGAAGGGACGTTACTATTCCCGAGCCCAGGGGAATCTGTTCCGCGCCGTCGGGCATACCCCCACTACGACGCATCCCCGAAGGAATTACGTCTTTCCGGATTTGTATTTTACTGTCATTGTGATCCATAAAATGTAACTGAAGGTTTTGTTGTGGAGCCTATTACTCTATTATATACAATGTTATAGGATTTTTGCACTGATTTCGTTAAAAAGTTGATGGTTTCCCCCCTTTTTTCTACCCCACAGCTCGATCTCAAAAATAGTAACGCCGTGTAACTTAATAAGAGAGGCAATTCTGAGCGGTATGAGTGGGTATGATTTCCCTGCTGCTCCAGTGGAGGGCATACCGGAAGACATCCGGGTTGAAGAGCTGTATATATGACCTACAGACGTGCGCTAAAAGAGGTCATTTCAACGAGAGGCCGAATTAAACCTCGGGCATCACTTTCCGTTATATGCATGAATTCAGGGAGAATACAGGAATGTACAGGAGTAGTCAAACTCTGCAGAAAACATCTTTATTGCCTAAACCTGCGCTTTTTGTGCAATGAAATTATATTATAATAAACACAAAAACCGGCTCCGGCGCGAGCCCTGTCCCTATACCCCTGTAGTAACCGTGCGAACCGTTTTTGTTAACCATAACGGAAGCTGAAAAATGGATAAAGAAAAGCTTAAAGCAATGGCCGCCAACCCGCACTATATCGAGGGAATTTATAATTATTGCGACCGATGGTGCGAACGTTGCCCTTTTACTACACGGTGTCTCAATCATGCACTTTCCGAAGAAGAATTCAACAATCCCGAGAGCCGCGATATCCGCAATGAGGCCTTCTGGAAACGCCTCGAATCGATTTTTGATCTTACCAGAGAAATGATTTCGGATTGGGCTGAAGAGGAAGGCGTCGATTTTGATTCCCTTCAACTTGACGCCGCGAAAGAAGAGACCGACCGCCACATGGATGAAGCAACCAATCATTCACTGGCACGAAACGCCCGCCGGTATGCAACCGTTGTAGACGAATGGTTTAAAAGCAACGAATCCTCATTGGAAATGAAAGAAAATCAGATCAATCTTCTCTCTCTTTTTGGAGCGGACAGTGATGAAAAACGGGACGAGATTATCAGTCTCAGTGATGCACTGGAAGTTCTGCGCTGGTATCAATTCCAGATATATGTCAAAATCGTCCGGGCACTGTCCCGGGATCCGGAGTTTGAAGATGAATTGAGCGACTATCCAAAAGATTCCGACGGTTCCGCAAAGGTGGCGCTGTTGGGGATCGATCATTCAATCGCCGCATGGGGTACCCTGAGAAAGTGCTTCCCCAGCCAGGGTGATGATATCCTTGATATACTTCTTCATCTCGATCGCCTGCGGCGGTCTATCGAAACGGAATTTCCCGATGCCCGCAGCTTTGTCAGACCCGGCTTTGATGACGGCAAAAGCGAGGAACTCTCACAGGCAAAAGCGGCAGGATAACGCTACCCTGCCGCAATCAGATTTTGAACAGATAATTATTAATTACCGAACAGAAAGCCTGTCAATCGTTTCCTTATCGGCGTTCTCCCTCAGTGCATCACCAAAGGACCGGTCTAAAGGTATCATTTCCCCTTGCTGCTGATCGACGCCCATAATAATATAGGGGTGAACATGCGCATCATACCCGATGATCGTTTCATTGGCAAATTCAAACTGTTTTCTGCCGCTCATCGTGCTTACTAGACCCTTTTCGACCCATCCAACCCTCTTTTCCGGATCGATTACCTTTAAATGGTTTCTCCCTTCCTCAACAATTAGCAGACGATCATCTTTGCCAATGGAAAACAGAGAGCGCTCGAAGGGTTTGCGAATTTCATGGGCAAAAACGCCGATATCATTTTCTTTCGGAACTGCATACTTTTCCATTTCAAGAGAATAAATCTCTGCTGAGAGTACCGCTAGTACCATAAATAGTGCTACTCGCATAGGAGCCTTCCTTTCTTTTTAATTACATTTACAATTGCCGAATCGATCCCGGGAATGTTATGGTAAAGGCCTTTTTCCTAATTTTGATTTTCTATTCCGGCATTGTGCTCCGGTTTTCCCCTGTCTGGTTTCTTTCCTATCGCACCATGAAGTGTCGGATTCATATTGCTGTCCAGAGCATCCAGATATTCTTTTAACAAGTTCTCACGAGCTTTGAGCGTCAAACTGCTTTCGATCATGGATATTACTATGGAATCGGCATTTATAAGGGCACTGGACCCCTGAAGCAACGATTGTGACAGCTCTTTTTTTGTTTCATGAATTATATCCACGCTTCCTTCAAGCACATTAACCTTTGCAAATTCTTTCTCAACGGTTACCGAAAAAATTGTGCCGGTTACCTTCACCTGAGCAAAGGGCGTAATGACAACGAAATTATCATATTTATTCGGTTCGACATTGAAAAGCGCTGTCCCCTGAGAAATTCTGATAATAGAAACCGTATCGGAATTATCATCAACTTCCAATTTGGATCTTTCTTCCACCAACGTGCCTGTTTTTCTGGAAAGCTGGACAACACTTTTTTTATTGTGCGGCGCCTTTATTTCACCACGAACCACTTTTTTGCTGGGAAATATCTCAACTTCATCAAACTGATAGACAGTCCTTTCTTTCTCGGGAGTCTGAGCAGTGCCGGGCATATTTTTCGGTTCCCTGGGTGCCGGCGATATTTCGAAATCGGATTTCGATGAAACAGGTGTTTTTTCTTTGTGCTCCCGAAACTCCAGGGAAAGATAAAATGTAATCCCAGCAGCCAGAAGAAGGCCTGCTGCAAACGCATAGCCCCGGAACCGTCGAAAGAAGAGAAAATGCGACTCCTGTTTACCCGATTTTTCGTTATGAGCGATTGCTGCGGAAACAGTATTATCTATTAGCCCGCCTAAATTGGGAATGTCGGTATTGTTTTCGGCCATCTGCGCACACAAGCGTTCACGACACCAGTCACAGGAACTCAAATGGATTTCCCACCGATCGGATCTGTTCCCTTCCAGGAATGCATTAATTTGATTATCAGTCAGACAATCCATAATCAGCCTCGATTTTTGGCAATTTTTTGCTCAAATCCGCCTTATTACTTTTTGATATATTCTTAGAAAGAGAAGTTTTGAGTTTATGTATTAATTTTGCTTTTTTCGCATAAACGCTGTCTTTGCTTATTCCCAGCACCAGGGCGATTTTATCAGGGGGAAGGGAATCTTTATAGTAAAGCTTGAAAAACAGCCGATCTTTCGGCGATAAATCACTCACGGCTTTGTCGAGCATCTCTTTTCTTTCTTTAAATTCTAAAAGATCATCGCTAAAATCGCCCCCACACATGAATTCTTCATGCAAGACCACATTTCTTCTCCACTTTTGCCTGATATAATTGATTGTCCGGTTTTTAGTTATGGTAAGCAGATAGGTACTGAACCGGGCTTTTGTATAATCGTATTTTTTCAGCGCCCGGCAACCATCTTTCAATAAATTTACAAATATTTCCTGAAACACATCATCGACATCCTCCTTAACAACCTGTGCATGACGCAGAAGAATCCAGGAAATTGTCTGATATACCGATTTGCTGAATCGCCCAACAAAAACATTCAGCATCTCCCTGTTTGTCGGCTGGGTTATACACCCGTCGATCAGCTCAGTATCGCTGAGGGAATGATAATCCATTATTTCTCCTGAAATTCCGCGTGTAATGCCTCTTAATTTATTATACAGATCAAGAAGAAAAATCTACCCGTATTTTTTAAAGGTGTGGATCAAATGAAATGGATTCCTGTTGAACTCCGGCCCCTCACGCATATCTCTCCAGCACTTCATTATGGCTGAAAGCGAGATCGAATTTCTTTGCTTCATCAAGGGTATACCATTTCGCCTCGGAGACTTCCTCGGGCTGTAGTTTCAGATCCCCCCGGGCAGGACCTTCAAAGATAAGCGCCACATTGTGGATCTCCATATCAGGATAGATTTCATCGAAATAGCCATAGAAGGAAGGGATAAATTCCAGGCCGGTCTCTTCCTTGACTTCACGGATGACGGCATTGGTAGAGGTCTCATAGTCTTCGATATGACCGCCGGGAAGACACCACTGCCCTTTAAAGGGGGGAACATTTCGTTTGGTGAGAAGGACTTTGTTGACTCCATCATTATCCTGCACGATAATTGCACCAACCGTTGCTTTGGGCATTGGAAACTCCTTTCTCACTATTTCAGTTCTTTCAGCCGCTCCTTGATTTCTTTAAGAAACCGGGATTCTTTGAATACATAGCCGTCTAAAAGAGCAAGGGATTCGAGTCCTTGCTCGTTGCGGGCGCCACTGAGGGCGGTGCTCCAGTCTCCCGCCTTTTTGGCCTTCACAAGCAGCCGCACGGCCTCGTCAAGATGATCATGAGCCGACCAGCCCCGAAGCCGGACATCACCAAGAATCTCCGACAACGCACCCTTGAGAAGATTCTTTACCCGGCTGTTCATATTAAAAACATCCATGATTTCCTGACTCTTTTTTGCATAATAGGAAACACGGACACGTTCATTCGGCGAGATGACCCCGTCGGATTTGGCGACGCCAACATACAGATGCGCTATCCCTTTACTCCGTAGATCGGCAGCAAGTTTTCTGTTCATAATTCCCTCCGGTTGTGACCGGTATCACGGTATAAAAGAATCTATAAACTAATTCTTTGGTACGGCACAATAAAACAGCAATTAATAAGACATTGATATCCCATAAAATATAACAGAGATACACAAGGAAAAACTGCAGATTAAAAACCGGTTCAGATATATACGTGCCTATACCGATGAATGCTCGGTTGGTGAATTTAAAATCGAGGTCGAAAAGTCCGATCTCGATTGCACAAATCAATAAAGAACAGTCCCTGGGTAAGACCTTTGTGCAACCAAGGATCTTGCTCAGGGAGTTTTTCCTCCCTTTTCTGCTTTTCGCTTTGTTTTTATAAGGCTGTACAGGAGTGCAATCTCCTCTTTCCACAAGGTATCATCGATTGTCTCCAGAATCATGGGGATTTCATCCAGGCGGGGATCGTTCACAATAAACCTGAAAGGCTCAAGACCCAGGGTTCCTTTCCCGATACTGTGGTGACGGTCTACTCTGCTGCCGAAATCGCTCTTCGCATCGTTTAGGTGAAGTGCTTTCAGGGAGTGGAGGCCGACAGTCGAGTCCAGTTCTTTCATGGTGTTTTCGTAAGCCTCTTTTGTTCTGATATCATATCCCGCGGCATGGCCGTGGCAGGTATCAAAGCAGATACCGATCCGGGATTTATCTTCCACCATGCTGATAATTTCCGCAAGATGCTCGAATTTATACCCTACGGTCGTTCCCTGGCCCGCGGTGTTTTCTAAAAGGATTCTCACCCCTTTGGTGGCATCCAGTGCCCTGTTGAGACACTCCGCAATACGGGCCAGGCATCCGGTTTCACCGGCCTCCCCCACATGACTTCCCGGATGAGCATTCAAACATTGTAATCCGAGCTGTTCGCACCGTTTCATCTCTGTAAGAAAGGCGGTATAGGATTTCTCCCGTTTTGCTGTGTCTTTATTCCCAAGGTTGATGAGATAGCTGTCGTGGGGGACGATGTGTTCCGGCAAATATCCCTCGGCGTCGAGTGCCTCTTTGAAAAGGTCAACAGCCTTTGGATCGAGGGGAGGTGCTTTCCACATTCTGGGATTGGCAACAAACAGTGCAAAAGCTTTGGCGCCTAGTGCTGCCGCGCTTTTTGGCGCATTGAATACACCGCCTGCTATGGGTACATGCGCGCCGATTCGAATCATAGACAACTCCTGTGTAATGTTCATATTAAAATTGATAATAGCTCGGGTGTTATGCAATTATTTTAGAACTCATCTCATAAATGGACGTGATGGCCCGAGGTCGAGCGAAAAGCCGAGTACCGCGAAGCGCGAAGCAGACATATCCTGGAGCGATATGGCGATGCAGCGCGACAAAGGCAGTCGGCTTTGCAGCCGGACGAATTCCGCAGCCATTTATGAGATGAGTTCTAATGATACATACATTACATTACGTAATAAACTCAATCTCTGACTGTCGAACGCTGAAAGTCTGCCCCGGACACCTGATCCAGTCAGGTACAAGCGTGATCCGGGGCTTGCTCGTTTCGGCAATGAACTATCGATATGGCAAAGTCACATCGTCCCGAACGACTCATAATCCGGCCGCCTTCGGAGTGGCGCAGCATGCTCATTCGTGTTACCCGGGGATGTAAATGGAACCGGTGCAAATTCTGCGGTCAGTACCCGGCCTTCGGTGAGCCTGAGTTTTCAATCCGTGATGTCGAGGATGTCAAAGATGATATCGACTGGTTTGCCCATCACATGCCCTCTCTAACCACGGCTTTCCTCGGTGATGCCGATCCACTGTGCCGTCCCCTGGAAGAGAGCCTCGATATCCTTGCATATCTCAAAAGCAAGTTTCCTCATCTCGGAAGGGTAACAGCATACGCCCGTGCTCAGACCATGTGGGAAATCGGCGAAAAAGGTATCAAACAGCTTGCCCGGTCAGGCTTGGACCGCGTCCACATAGGGCTGGAGTCGGGCGACTTGCACACCCTTAAATTCCAGTTCAAGGGACAGACCCCGAAAATCGTCATTCAGGCCGGACAAATGATCAAAAATGCCCAAATCGAGCTGTCGCTGTATGTACTTCTGGGTATTGCCGGCAAATACCGCTGGGAAGAGCATTGCGATGAAACCGCCGGGGTGCTCAACGCAATCAATCCCAATTTTATCCGTATGCGAAGGCTCTGGGTGTTTGAAGGCGGCCGGGGGGCTATGCTGCTCGAAAATCCTTTGTGCCATGAGGTCAAAAAGGGGACATTCATCCCTCAAACGCCCGAAGGCACCGTCCTTGAGCTTCGACGGATACTTGAACAGTTACACGGTATCACCAGTGAACTGTTATGTGACCATGCCAACAATTATGTTACCGTTCAGGGCACACTTCCCGGAGATAAAGAGCGTATGCTTGCCGAAATTGATGAATTTCTGGCACTCCCCGAAGACGAACGAAATGCTCATTATGAAAGGGTGGGATCTACAATATAAATACTTATTCATACACGACTAGCTGTGCTGATTAGTATTACGGATATAGTGGTGGGGAACGCTTTCCCCCGGCCTCAACTCCCGGCGTTGCCGGGATTTTCGGCCCCCCCTTCACTGGCGGGCCGGGCAAGTGGGTATCATTAGGAAAGCGGAAAAGGGGTTATATCACGTAAATCACCCCTATTTATGCAAATCCCTGCGCTCTTTTTGTTTATGCACCGGATAAGACGAAGAAGGGAGCATAAACCGAATTAATTGCGTCAGTATCCGCTGCTCTTCATCCTGAAATTCCAGCCGGAAATCTTCAACAAATGTGATAAAAATCACAGACGTCCCCCTTTCCCGAATCGTATATTTGATAAGTATTGGAGTATTGGAGTATTGGAGTATTGGAGTAATGGGTAAAGAGCAGGAGAACAGCAAATTTGTGCCGGTTAATGGCCATTCCTATAACATTTCGATACACTCCGTGTATCGCTCCACCACTCCATCACTCCAACACCTCACTCTTCCCGAGGAGTTTTAATGGGACAACCTGCGGCCCGGATTGGCGATTCGACAGTACATGGCGGTGCGGTTATGGCGGGACTTCCGACGGTCCTGATCGGCGGCATGCCCGCCGCGCGCATGGGCGATATGCATGTGTGTCCCATGGTCACTCCCGCACCTGCTCCGGTGCCTCATGTGGGCGGCCCGATCATGAAAGGTAGCACCGGGGTCCTGATCGGCGGCATGCCTGCCGCACGCATGGGTGACATGGCTGTCTGCACCGGCCCTCCCGATTCGATTATCATGGGCTGCATGACCGTTCTTATTGGCGAGACCATGGCCGGCGGCGGAGGAGGAGGCGGCGCCGGCGCGGGATCGGGCATGGGAAACGCGGCCAAAGGAGCGCTCATGTCGGCGTCCATTGCTGGCAATACCCAGGTATCGGAACCCGAAAATCACACCCTCGATGTCTCCTTTGTCGACAAAGCCGGACTTCCGGTCGGCGGGTTGGCGTATACGATGAAATGGCCCGACGGCACAACCAGCGGCGGGGTGCTGGGTGGGAAAATCAAACGAACCGGCATCCCAGAAGGCAGCTATGAAATAACCCTGCGCACTATTACCGCCGCACAGTGGTCAAAAGAAGAAGCCGACGTCGGCGACGCCGTCAAACTCATGGTTGAAACAGTCGGGTTTGAAAAAGGCGAAAAGGTCCGCTTCGATATCTATATCAAAGATGCAAATTATACCGATCACCTGCTCGAATCGATCGAGTCGGAAATCAACGGCAATAAAGCCGAAGTCTCCTGGAAACTTGTGGTCGATGAAAAATATCTGAAACTCTGCGGCGAAAAGAAACGATACTCACAACCCTTTTTCTTTTTCCGCGTGACCGCGGCCGAGCTTTCGGAGATGTCATCGATGCTTTTGTATAAAGATACGATAAAAGTAAAAGTTGTCAACGATGAAGGTAAGCCTGTTAAAAATAAAAAGTATAAAGTCCATCTTCCCAGCGGTGAAGTCAGGGAAGGGACACTTGACTCTTCGGGCAATGCAAATATTTCCGGCAATGTCAGCCCGGGACAGGCAAAAGTGATAGTGTCATCCTGAAGGGTATTATAAGATTGTGAGAAAATACGACAAATAAACCGGTTGCCGTACCCGACCATAAGGGAGGGGATTCGCATGCCCGGTTGTCGCCTGTTCTCACGGTCCGGTAGTATAAAAGCTCATCGCGAGCATATCTGTTCACCTGTGTATCAAAGGACAGCCTGTGGCGGGCAATTCAACGCAAAGTACGATCCCCGCGGGTGGAAGCGGCGAAGCGACTGTTTCAACCGGCAATGAGAACGAACTGATTCTGCAGCGTACCCGATTGCTGGTGCTGGAAATGGAAGATGTGCTGTTTCACCTTGACAGTGCGGTCATGATGCCCGAGGCCCCCGGCGGAAGCAGCTCCTCCGACGGCAGCGAAGACGATCACCAGGACCCATCGGACCAGCAGACACAGCAGATGCAGGAACAGGCAACCGGCCTTCGTGCACTGGCCCTTGTCTTTTGTCAATTCGAACTCGATCCCCGGAAACGCCTCCTGCTGCTTGGCCACACGGATACATCCGGCGGTGCACAGATGAATTTCGGACTCTCGGAACAGCGGGCCCTGAGCGTCCTTCACCTCCTCACCGGCAACCGTCAGGAATGGGCAGACAACAGCGCATCGCGGCATAAAGTTGAAGATTATCAGCAAATCCTGAAATACCTTGCCCTTACAAAAGGGTGGGATTGCGATCCGGATAAAATCGATGATATCTGGGGAGATAAAACCGAACGGGCAAGCCGCAATTTCTTTACCCGGGCCGATCCTGCAAATGCCGAGTCCCTGATTTCGACGGTTCGTGCAAACATTCAGAAAAAATGGCCAGCCGATGCCTGGGCGCTTGTGTACGATCAATACGAACAGGTGCTTGCCGAAACACTCGGGGTTGCAGTCAATGCAATGAGCACTCCCCGGGGAAGAGTCCGGTATGCGTATCCCGACAAGCAGTATCTTGCCTGCGGCGAATCTTTTCCTGTTGATGATGCTCAGCGAAACAACTATCGCTCCCAGAGAAACCGCCGGGTGGAAATCCTGTTTCTTGATGAGGATGAGGTGCCTGCAGAGATCAATTGCCCGCAGATCACCTCCCGTGCCCATACCGCTGATGAGTGCCCGCTGAGGGACATTGACCGGTTTGCCTGGTCTTATCTGGACCCCAACGATGTTTTCGCTGTTGCGTATCATTTCAAGTTCCGGTATTTCGACAGAATAAAAAAGCAGCTCACCGATGTTCCCGATGGTTTACGGATAAGAGCATACAAACGGGATGGGACCGAAGTGCCGACACGACAGACTTTCGATGACGGCCTCTATGCGGTTGTCGCCCAGTTCCCCTCCAACGAAGAAGCGCAGGCAAACCGGTCGACACTCCATTTCAGGTTCGAGACCAGCGGTGCGTGGATTTACACGGCTAACGCGGATGAATCGACACTGCCGGTGATTGTCCGCGAACTTCCCCGGGACCGCTATGACGCGCTCGGTGAAAACGAACGGAGCGGCCATGTCTGTTTTGACGGCATGAGCATGCTTGACAAGCTCAAGTATTACGACCTTCCGGCCCTCTGGGACAGTCGCAACTGGCGCTGCGCCGTGGGCAACAATGTCAACGATTTCGAGCATCACATGACTACCGCAACAACGCCGTCACAGCCGATCAGATTCATGCTCGATGATATCGTTCTTCTGGACACCAGCGGAAACCAGGCGGTTATGGACCGCAACAGTGAGGTCACTTCGACACACCTTAATGGACAGCCGCATCCCTTGAGCAACCGGTCCCGGGTCAGGATTTTATTTGCAGATCCCGAAGATACGAAACTGAAAATCTATTCGACTAATCCATCGGGCACAGCGCAACAGCGTCATGATGGATCGATTATCAGATTTCAAACCAATGCCGCGGGTGCATACCGCAACTACATAAAAGATCCTCCCGGCGGCGCCCGGGCCATTGTTTTTTGCGGGCAGTTTTATGATGTCACCTTCAAGCGGACTGTTGCGAATGCGCATTACAATGTGGTAAACGGCCATGTACTCGGCGCTCGTGCCGCGGTACTCAACGATTCCGATGTTCACCATATGGAAGCGTTTCAGCATGACTCCAACAATCCCCCCGCTCACTGTTCCACAATAGGACATTTCGATGTACACTATCTTCACGGGGGAGGATTTGACGATTCGAGATGGTACTCCTATCTGATTATCTACTGGTCGACCTTTGTGGCCAAAGACACGCAACCGACAGTCGGCGGAACCGGCGACAATCGTCCTGCAACCGACACCGAAGTCAACGAATGCAAAAGCATCGGCATGGAAAATTCCATGGAGCACTGGAATAAAAAGGATTACCGGTGTGACGATCACAGCGGTTCGAGCAATCATTCGGTCAGGCCGTTATTCATGTTCGAGGCCTTTGAAGAGTTTTCCTATACGCCGCCATCACCGGTCAATTTCAGATCCAATTTCAATGACATATTGACTTCCGGCCATTTCCAGACCGCACGCCGGAATTCACGGGGCGGGGTTCCTAAAACGATCACGTTTGTCGTGGAAGAAAAAAAGGGAAGCTGGATGCGCTCGTGGCGCTCCTCTGCGGCATCGTTCAGTGTCATGTCGCTGCGCATAAAAACCAGGAAAAACGACCCCACGCGCTTTTCCGGGTTCCCTTTTACCGAATTCGGCGATCCCGGGCAGTATGGATGTCTTGTCATGGCCCATGAGATCGGCCACGCAACAGGGCAGGTCGATGATTATTGCCAGGATATTACCGAACCGAAAACTTTCGGGTATCTCCCCACACTGGGACAGTTCGGCTTTACTGCCACCGGTGATTTTATTGCAAACGACAACAACAATTTCGGATCCCGGGTCCAGGGGAGTGAGGCGTATGAGATAAGGCATGATGCCAAAACCATGATGACCAAAAACGGTCCTGTTCGTATGCGGCAAATCTGGCGTTTTGTTCACTGGCTCAACAATCTTGGACGGAGCGGTCAGCCGCTTCATGCCTTTACCAACGGTGTGCAGTTCGAAATCAATTATCCCCGTGCATCCATGCGCTTTTACCGTTCTTTGTCTGAAAAAGTCGATCCCTGGCATTTTGCCCTGTCGGGCACGATCGATGTCGCCCCGGATAAAACAATGAACGTTTATCTGTTCAAAAGGACCGATGAAACCCGTCGAGGGAGACGGTCATCGGGTACCAACGTGGATTATAAAGCCATTTTGTGTCTGCGGCTGCTCCTGTCAATCACTTATGTCAATACCGGGCTGTTCAGCACATGGAGCGACAGAAATAAAAAGGACTGGAATAACGCATTGAACAGCCTGTTCAATGCAAATTCGCTTCGGGGGAAATATCTGCTCAGCGGCGGAGGTGGCGATCTCGATCCCACTATAATCCGGATTATCCCGGGTTTTTACCTGCCCACCGGCAGCACGGTCCCGTCACAAAACAGCTACAATTATCACCTCCGGGTGAGACGGAGAAGCGATGATGCAATCAGTCAATCGGGAACTACTCTCACTCTTGGCGACAGGATCAGTGCGCGGGAGTTGCTCAATTTTTTCTTTAACAAATCCGCTGCAGACACGAGCTTTGCGACAACCGATTTTAATTTTGTAAAAAACTGGTTCAGCCTGCCTACCATAGGCAATGGCGCTTTTAATATCGAACAGGTATGATATGGTGGAGAAGTACAGAAGAAATATCAAAAAAGGCGTGCTCAAAAAAGCACATCCGATTATTTTCCTTGTGTTCACACTTCTCTGCCTTCCACCCGAACAGCAGGCATCACAAAAAACGAGGTTACCTATGTCACCCTATCCCATGATGTTTTCCAATTTCAAGCGCAACGGCTTTCAGGCGCAAACCAGCAGTGCAAAAGGTGAACAGCGTTGGTTTACTCCAACCACCGATACGATGCATCGCAACCAGCCGTCTGTAATCCTGGTATGCGACAACGGCATTGCCGCCTGCTATTCAGAACGAATCCAGTACATGGGTTCAAACGGCGCCATACAGTGGCAGCAGGAAATATATCCCTCGATGAACCCCCTGTATTTCGACAAGCAGCTTTTTTATCTTACCAGCTATGCCGGCCTGGCAAGTATCGATGAGCAGCAGAAAACGGTTCTCGCAGATTTCTTTTTTGCCAACGGAAGTCCCCGGGGATCCTGCGAACTTCTGGTACCCCAGGGTAAAAACCGGTTCTTTATTCAGGTTTTTTCTTTAGGTGAAGAAGCCGACCCCGACCGGCCTGCAGAATCAAACGAGACAAGCATTATCCTGATGGGCCCGGAAGCTTATGATGATTACTCGTACCGTCATGAATATGACGGCAGGTTGCTCAAAGGCCTGGTGTGCTCGGATAATAAGCATGTCATTCTCCTCGACAATGCCGGTACGATACGAAAAATCGAAATTGAGAGTGGAAAAGAAACAGCCGGGATAACGATCGAGGGAGTAGAATTCCTTCAGGCTGGCCTGGACAACGATGACAATATCGTCGTTTCTCTTTTTGACAGCAAGCGTAAACGGAAACTCTGTTGTTTTACTCCCGTTGAAGAAAAGGAGAAGAAGCCGCTCTGGGAACTGGACCTCCCCCCCGACTCAGAACGTCCCTTTCGCCAGCCGCCGGCAATCGGCCCCGACAACAGGGTGTATTACTGTATCGGCAACAAGCTCTGGGCAGTGGATAAGGGAGAGCTTCTGTGGAATGCCCCCGTGTTTCCCTCGGACTATTTCCAGTATATAACCGTTCTCGGCGATACAACCGTGTTTGTCGCAGCGGCAAACGCATTGCGCAGGCTCGACAGCAGGGGAAAAGAAATGTTTACGGCCTTTCTTGCGCCCGGAGAAAATATCACAACCCCGGCAGTGGTCGATTCCAACGGCCTGATATATTTCGGGACTGCAGCGGGTATCTATTGTTATGAATAACTGAATCAGCAGGGATAACTATGGCACAGACAAACAACCAGTTCGCCCTCTCCCTTCCCCTGGATGGAAAGAGACAACGGTGTACACATTCGAAGGCCCCCATGACAGCGGGGTGCAGCATAATATCATTATCACGATCGACAACGAGCCGTCAAAGAAAATCGGGCTCAAAGACTACGCGCACCAGCAGATCGGCAACTCGAAACAGTATCTGCCCGGATTCGAAATGGTCCAGAAGCGGGAAATCCGCCTGCCATCAGGCCTTGACGGCTACGAGCTGGTCTACAAATACGCGCCCTCGGATGAGCTGGTGCTGTATCAGAAACAGGTGTTTGTGATCATGGAAGAAAAAGGGTATTGCTTTACGGGTACATTCTCCAAAAAAACCATGAAAACGATCGTGCACGAAGTGGACGAAATAATAAGCAGTTTTCGTCCGGGGTTGCAAGAGGAAGAATAGAACGCGGATGACGCTGATAGGGCTGATCTGCGCTGATCTGAAAATGATAGAGCTATGGAGAAGAATAGAACGCTGATAACACTGGTAGAGCTGATTTGCGCTGATCTGAAAATCGGGGGATGAGGGAAGATTAGAACAAGGTAGGTTGGGTTGATGATAGCCGATCTTCGTTGATCCGAAAAATAATATTGAGGAGAAAAATAAGAGAACAAGTTTGAAAGTGCTCTATAAATGGAGAGAATAGTATGAACATTGTGCCGGACTTTAAGCAAAAAGAGCTGACTCAAAAACTTATAAAAGCTTTCTATACAGTTTATAATACGCTTGGATATGGATTTCTCGAGAAAGTATATGAAAATGCGCTGATGGTTGAGTTGCGTAAGCAATCAATCCAGGCAACGCAGCAGCAAAACCTGAAGGTTTACTATGAGAAAGAGATTGTTGGAGATTATTATGCCGACATTCATGCAGATAATAGCGTCATTATCGAGCTGAAAACAGCAGAAACTCTGAAAGAAGATGATAAATATCAGCTCATAAATTCTCTCAGAGCTACAGAATCCGAAGTCGGACTCCTGATAAATTTTGGCAAAAAGCCTGAATTTCGGAGAGTAGTCTTTTCAAACTCAAATAAACAATTTGCGGAAATCAGCTAAATCAGCATCATCAGCGTTCTATTAACTAAACCTATAAAAAATATGAGCAAAACACATACTGTATCAACAGATTCGCCGGAAAAGATCAAGCTCGAGTCGTCTATAATCTATGCCCGCTGGTTGTCGAAGCTTGCGGTTGGGGGGAGTACCGCGATGGTCGAGGTACGGACATCGTTTGTGGGTGAAGGCGCGACGATCGAGATTAAGGGGAATACCGAAAACGGCAGAAAGTGCGGGAAACTGAAAGAAAAGATCTACGGCAACCGCTTTATGGGAGAGATCGAAATCTCCGAAAAAGTCGAGGAAGGCGAT
>WJLZ01000036.1 GCA_014728215.1 Chitinivibrionales bacterium | reverse complement strand
TGCAAAGAGCGCTTTCGATCTCGAATGCATCTTCTACCATAAATTCGGAGAAAAACGCGTACTCAAAATAGACCATCCGAAAAGAAAATACGCTGCGCTGTGGACCTGCCCCATCTGCAAAAAATACGGGTTCGAAAACATTCAACTGGGAACCACAATCGAATGAATTCACGAAAAAAAACAATACTTGTCGTTGAAGACGACCGGAATCTCATCGAACTGTTTTCTCTTACACTCGACTATCTGGGCTATGACGTAATCTGCTGCGGCAACGGGAATGAAGCACTGGATATTTTCACTCGGAGAAACAGCTCGATTGATGCTGTTGTTCTTGACATGATCCTCCCGGGCATGCACGGACTCGATTGCCTCAGGCATTTTAAATCAACCAACCCGTCCGTGCCGGTCATCGTCTGCACAGGAAGCGGATTGATGAACCAGGAAAGCATGCTCAAAGAATGTGGCGCTTATGAAATAATCGCCAAACCCTTTATTACCGGGACAATCGGCCAGGTCCTGGATAAGGCGATTAATAATACTGTGTCGTAATATTCATGGTGTTCAAAACCCGTATAGAAATGACCGTGCTGAAAAACACCCCCGTATATGAGCAGGAATGCCCGCGGCCCGATATACGCTTACTGTAAATTATTATTGTAATCCGGTTTTATTATGTATACAATTATAGATACTCGTTTCCATTGTTTGTGTATTAACAGAAAAGGAGATTCAATGGGACCACTGGTATCAGAGTATCCTGCTAATTCCCGCCGCAAAGCATTTCAGGACCTTGCATTTCAGTTAATGTCATGGTTTGTAAAATCAAATGATATCGACGCTGCCGTTGAAGTGTGTTTGCAGCGAATAGGCGAGATCAGCAGGGCCGGACGCGCGTATGTTTTCCTTTTCCATGACAACGGCCGTATTATGGACAATACGCACGAGTGGTGCGCTGAAGGAGTGACGCCTGAAAAAGAGAACCTTCAGGGACTCGAGACCTCGATGTTTCCCTGGTGGATGGCCCGTCTCAGGGAAGGCGTGCATATTCATATTACCTCGGTTGAAGGGCTTCCTGAAGAAGCATCTGCTGAAAAAGAAATTCTCGGGTCGCAGGGCATAAAATCCCTTCTGGTTCTTCCATTAAGCATTCAGGGCGAGCTGGGCGGCTATATCGGTTTTGACAACGTGCAGGACACCAGCGCCTGGCACGATCGGGATTTTCAGTTATTGCGAATGTCTGCTGATATTCTGGGTAATGCATTTGAGCGCGACAGGGCAAATCAAGAGCTGGTAAAAGCAAAAGAAAAGGCGGAGCAGGCTGCAAAAAGCAAGGCCGAATTTGCCGATTATGTTGCCCATGAAATCCGCTCGCCGCTTACCTCCATCTCCGTTATGGTGGAAGCACTCGGTACAATGGAGCTTTCTGAGGAACAGAAAGAATATATCGGTCTGATTCGTGAGGGCACCACGCTCCTTAACGCTGTTATCAACCAGACGCTCGATTTCTCCCGGGCCCAGGCAGGACGAATTCAACTGGAATGCCTTTCGTTTGATATAGCAGATGTAATCAGAAAGCGGATTGATATTCACCGGAATGCTGCTGCAAAGAAAGGCGTTGAATTGAGCATGACAGTCGATTCGAAGATACCTTCACCGGTAACCGGCGATACTCACCGGCTCGGGCAGGTTTTCGGGAATCTTGTATCCAATGCTCTCAAATTCACCGACTCGGGCTCCATACGTATCAATGCAGCACTCGATTCTGCGAAAAAAAACACGGTAACGGTGCGGTTCAGCGTGTCGGATACAGGGAAGGGCATTGCTGAAGAAGCTATTCCGCTTTTGTTCGAGCGATTTTCTCAGGAGAGTGCGGCAACTTCCCGCAAGCATGGAGGATCGGGGCTGGGGCTTGCTATTTGTAAATACCTCGTTCAGTTAATGGGTGGCGCAATACATGTTGAATCAAAGGCGGGGGAGGGAAGCGTGTTTACCTTTACCGCACAATTCGGGAAGAATTCCTTTGAAAACTGAGAAAATGTCCGAACGGAATTTCAAAAACAAGAGCAAAGGGAAAACAGCGGGTCAAAGCGGCCGCTCGTCTCTTCTTGCAGGTGAACATATCCGGCTGCGCACCCTCATTGTGCTTCACAGTGTCGGTATACTGTATATGTTGATCTTCGGCATTAAAGCGCTTTTTGAGGGCATGTATATGGTTGCCGGGGCCGACATTATTGCATTGACCGTTTCTGTCCTGAATGTGCTGTATCTTCTCCGGCATAAATCATCGCGACGCAGCATATGGATTTTCATGGTCCTCGTTGGTCTGCTCTTTTTGTTTTTACTGGTAACCGGTGGTTCAGAGGGTTCGGGCCATCTCTGGCTTTTCGGGTATCCCATTGCCGCAATGCTGTTGCTGGGACGAAGGCAGGGGATGCCGCTTGCTTTTTCGTTTCTTGCGCTTGTAGCATGTATACTTGTCCTGCCGCACCTGTGGGACCTGCACTATGTCTATACGGTCAATTTCAAGCTCCGTCTTTTCGGTTCGCTTCTGCTGGTAATTATCATTGCCGTAACCTATGAGCTGGTTATATCCTCTGCCGTGGAAAAAGCCGCGTACCAGGACCGGAAATACCGTGCACTGTATAATACGGTCCCCATTGGATTATATCAGGCAACTGCTGCCGGTGAGCTGATTGATGCAAACCCGGCGTTTGCGCAAATGTTCGGCTGTGAATCGGTGGAGCAATTACTGAAAAACGGACTTTTTACTCCGGGAATGTTTTCCGAAACAGTATCGCAGCGACTTTTGAATAACGAACAGGTGCGTGGAATTACCCGCAGATTTCAACGGATAAATGGTACTGATATTTTTCTGAGAGAAAATATCCGCCGCGTGAAAAGAGTAGACAGCGAGGGAAATGAAACAACTACTTTTGAAGGCAGTGTCGAGGACATTTCAGAACTCAAGGACCTCGAGGTCCGCAAGGAATCGTACAAAAACGACCTGTTGGTGCTCTCATCGAGTGCAGTCCGGTTCGGCGCTGTTGCGCAAAGCAGCGATATCTACCGGGTGTTTGCAGAGCTTGCCGGTACGATTATCGGGGGTGCCTTCTCGGTTGTCAGTATCTATGATGCCAATGCCGGCGTTATGAAAGTGAGTGATTATTATATTCATCCCTGCTATATCGACAAGCTTGTTTCCATGCTCGGTGACATCAGGGAATTGACAATGCCCGTTGGTTCCGCCTCTCTCGGGCCGCTCCGCCCGGGTGATCTGATTGAAGTTCCCGGTGGAATACACCAGCTTTTTTTTGGTGCAATTCCGGCCGGGGTGTGTGGGTCGGTTACAAAGAGCCTTGATCTTGGCAGGGTCTATACTCTCGGTATTTCGTGGCAGGGTGATGTGTATGGAACGGCTTCGTTTATCATGCACGAAGACAGGGTACTGTCATCCGAAAAGCGCGAAGCTCTCGAAATGCTTGGCCGTCAGGCCGCAGTAATGCTCCGTCGTATGGCAGGAGAGTCGGAAATACGCCGGCAGCATTCGTTTATTTCCACGCTTATCGATACCATTCCCATTCCGGTGTTTTTCAAAGACCGTGACGGCCGCTATCTGGGGTGCAACCGTGCCATGGAAAAATTTACCGGAAAAGGCCGTGATTTTATTAAAGGAAAAACCGTATGGGACATGGCCCCGCCTGATATTGCAGAAGAGTATGCACGGAAGGACAACGAGATATTTACTAACGGGACTTCACAGCGATATGAGTGGAAAGTAACGCGCGGTGACGGCGAATTGCGGGACGTGAAATTTTACAAGGCCGCGTTTCATACCGAAGAAGGCGAGGTATCCGGTCTGGTCGGTACATTTATCGATATTACCGAAGAAAAGGCCCTTTTAAAAGCAACGGTGCGGGCGCGCGATGAAGCCGAAAAGACGTCCCGGATGAAAATGGGTATCATGTCTGCAGTATCCCATGAAATGCGCACCCCGCTTACGGCTGTTTTATCGCTGGCTGAACTGCTGCATGATTCGCAGGTCGGCAGAAATAGCAGCGAAGAGCTGCTCCTTATCCGCCGGTCCGCAACCAGGCTTATGGAAACAGTCGAAAACATTATCGCACTTACCGGTCTGGAAACCGGTGTGCTGAAAATTAATGAAACGCAGTTTGATATTGCCGGTCTGCTGAAAAATATTAACACCCGCTTTTCGGGCGAGGCCCGGGAAAAGGGGCTCGAATTCAAATGTGAAATTCCCGGAAAAATGCCTGCTGTTACCGGTGATGAGGCAAAAACCGCTATGGTGCTTCAGCAGCTTGTCTCAAATGCAGTCAAATTTACCGATAGCGGTGAAGTTGCGGTACATGCGGCTGTTGAGCAGAACCGGCACCAGCAGACTAATGATATTGCGGTGGTATTTACGATCAGCGACACCGGCCCGGGTATTGCAAAGGAAATCAAAGAACTTGTCTATGATGCCTTTTTTCAGGCAGACCAGACTTCGAGACGCAAACACAGCGGCTCAGGTCTTGGATTGCCTGTTACGCAGGGCCTTATAGTGCTGCTTGGAGGAACGTTTGAAATGAAAAATAATAACCCGAACGGAACGATTTGCACACTGCGAATTCCATACAAACGCGAAAACACTCCTGATAAAGACGCACCCGAGGAGGCTACACATGATACCAAAGAAAATCCTTGTAATCGATGATGAGCGGCTTATCCGCCATACGACGGTACTGCTTCTGAAAAAAGAGGGAGCGGAAGTGCTTGCGGCTGAAGAGGGAAAGCAGGGCATCGAACTTGCAAAGAACGAGCATCCGGACCTTATTCTGCTGGATATTATGATGCCCGGCATGGATGGCTGGCAGGTACTTGAAACCCTGCGAAGCGAACCGTTGTGTGCATCGGTGCCGGTTATCATCTTTACGGCAGTCGATTTCACCACGTCACAGAAGAAAGCCGCCGAACAGGGGGCCCAGGGCATTTTGCGCAAACCCTTTCATCTTCATGAACTGAAGGCGATACTGGGAATTGAGCAGGAGGGGGGGACTGATGGTTGAAAATGAGCTGACGGCGGCATTACTCGATACCTTTCCATCGGCAATGATCGCTTTTGATGCCCGGGGAATACTGGTACAGCAAAATGACCGGTGGACAGAACTTGCACACCATATCGGTCTTGAAGGCTCGTACGCATCCATTACTGAGTTTATTCGAGAAACCGGAACAGCATCTCTTGCGTCGGGCCAGCAGGAACGAATGCAGGAAATTACCCGCAACGGCCGGGTCCTGCTCATCCGGCAAAAGATCTTTATCGTAGGGAACGAGCAGTATACCGCCGTGTTAATTGACGATATTACCGGCCTGCGTGGGGCCATGCATTCGGTGGCGAATGAAACCGCCGATGCACTCTGGAAAATCCGTTCCCGCACTACCGGAATACAAAACGCACTTAACCTTCTGGTCGAGTATTTCCCCGATACCGTGGGTGAGGATTCCCTCTTATTGCTCCGGGATTCCCTCTATGAAACCTGGCAGCTTTCGCGCTATTGTGACAATCTCCGCGACCTTTCCGGTATCCGTTCGGGAGTGATGGAATACGCGATGGAATCGTTTCCCCTTGAGGAAGCGGTGAAAGCCGCGGTCGGCAATGTGATGGTATATGCCGATTATCGGAAGAAAAAATGTATTATTAATACCCGCCTTCCCAAAGGGATTCGGGCGCATGGAGACCGGGCCCGACTGGTCCACAGCATCGATTCGGTAGTGCTGAATTCGGTTATCTATTCGGCAGAGGAAGTTACCGTCGATATTGCGGCGGAAGAGGATGATGAGCAGCTCACTCTTTGGATTAAGGACAATGGATGGGGGATCAATGAGGATGAGTTGCCAAAGGTTTTTTCCTATGGATTCAGAGGGCGGAATGCCGACAGAGACGCCTATAACGGGATGGGTATCGAGTTGTACCTGGTGCGACAGGTGTTGTCGCGGATGAACGCAACAGTCGAACTGTACAGCAGAAAAAACCGGGGAACAACGGTTGAAATGACATTGGAAAAGGGCGGGGACGAATGAAAACAGCATTGATTGAAGAAAAACTCGGGGGAATCGAAAACCTTCCAACCCTCCCCATGGTTCTGCGCCAGATCCGGAAGGTGATGAACAATCCCAACAGCAATATGTCGAATATCGCCGCGATTGTTGCCAAGGACCAGTCTCTTGCCGCGCGGACAATTCGACTCGTTAATTCCGCCTATTATGCCCGCAGGACCCGGGTCCCGTCCATACAACAGGCAATTGTTGTTCTGGGGCTCACAACGCTGCATAACCTGATGCTGGGTTTGAGTGTAGTCAAGATGTTTCAGGGTTCCCGTTTGTTGGGATTTAATATCGATGAATTTTGGCAGCACTCCTTTGCCGTTGCTTTACTCTCAAAAAAAATGGCTTCCTTGCCGGGTGTTGATATTGATCCGGAAGAAAGTTTTATTGCCGGGTTACTTCACGACATGGGACGCCTCGCTCTGCAGCAGTTTCTGCATGATGATTTCGAGAAAGCGCTGAAACAGTCGGGAGCAAACAAAACATCGCTGTGCAGCGAGGAGAAAAATGTGTTCGGCTTTGATCATGCCGACGCCGGGGCTTGGCTCGGCCGCAGGTGGGATCTTCACGAAAAGATAACAGGTGTTCTGGAATATCATCACCGTCCCTTTGAAATCCCTTCTGAGTATAACCGGCACGAACAATTAATCCATATCGTTGCGTATGCCAATGATATCTGCACGGATGAATCAATCGGCAACAGCGGGCAAAGTGTGGTCGGGGAGCGGAAATACCGCGGTTTGCCGCCACGCACCGACAATGAGATGCGCATAAAAGTCGAGGAGACGGTATCGGAAGTCATTTCGGTGGTCGAGGAGTGGACACAAGGGGGAAGACGATGAAAAAGAATTCGGGTAAAAATAAAGGCGGCCGCCCGGATAAAAATGTAGACCGGCTGCTCGATGAACTCCAGCGGCGGATCAATGCTATCGAGACCGATGAAATCCTGGAGGGACAGACCGAAGAGGAACTCGAAGCGCGGGGCTTTTTAGGCGACAAAAAAATCGAAGTTACCCGGAGCGAACACATGAACCGGCGGCTCAGCGCAGGCTATACCTTCCCCGAGGGAGTTGAGTACGCTACTCATGAACCGGTCGGGTCCTGCGAAGAAATTGGTCGGGAAGGCATAGGTGATATCGCGGTGATTACCCCGAAAACAGCACCGATTACCCGCCCCGTGCCCCAAGAGAAAGAGGCGTCTGGTCCGCGGGATATCTTTGACAAACAATACCTGGAAGAGTGTAATCTTGATATTACCGTATCGGTCGATACCATACGTTTTTGTCCTAAAGTAAATGGGCGGCTGGTTCTTGCGGGAGAGAGGCTCTACCTGATACCCTCGGATATGGACGGCACCTTTTCCATCCGGATTGTCGACGCCGAAATGCGTGCTCTGGCCGATTTCAGGGCGCCTGCCGGAGAGGGTATCATGCCTGACTGCGAATCCGTTTGCAACGAGCTTGAAACGATGGGGGTCAGGACCGGTATAAAGACCGACAGGATTAAGGAGGTATTGGAGACAGTTAAAACCACCCGTGAATCGGCCAATGATATTGTTATTGCTGAAGGGAAACCGCCTGTTGACGGCAAGGACGCCGCTGTCGATTTCAAATTCGATACCTGTCCTACGCAGGAGGAGTACCGGATTCTTCCCGACGGAAGGATCGATTATCGAAAGCAGGCCACAATTCCGATCGTTCACAAAGGGGACCTGCTTGCGGTGGTTTCCGAGCCCTCGGCGGGCATTGACGGATACGATCTCACCGGCGCGGTGGCGAAGGCATATCAGGGTGAACGGAAAGTGCTGTGCCCGGGAATGAATGTTACGGCCGATGAAAATATGGAGTATCGGGCCGAGTGTGACGGCCAGGCCTCGCTGAACGGCAATGTGCTGTCGGTCTACAAGCAGTTTGTTGTGGAGGGAAATGTCGATTATGGATGCGGCAATGTCCGGTTTAACGGCAATGTGATGGTGAAAGGAAATGTGTTGTCCGGGTTTGAAGTGCATGCCGACGGGGATATTATTGTTTTCGGCAACACCGACGGCGCTGTTCTGAAAGCAGGACGGGATATCCGGGTTGAAGGCGGTATTATCGGCAGAAATGAGTGCGTTATCAGCTGCGGACGGGACCTTTTTACAAAGCATATTCAGAACGGTATAGTCGAAGCGCAGGGTGATGTTAATGTCAGGAATTCGATTGTACAGAGCACGGTCAGTGCCGGCGGGACAATCCGGCTCGATGGGAAAAAAGCCGCGATTATCGGCGGCGCAGTATGTGCACTCAATGCGGTGCGGGCACGCACGATCGGTTCCGAATACGGTGTGAGGACCGCCGTGGAAGCGGGTACCGATTATCAGGCAAGAAAGATGGGTGAAGAACTCGATAGGTCGGCACGGTTTTGCGGCGATAATATCAAGAAAATCGATGATGTTTTCTTGTCCCTCAAAGCAATGGTCAAAAAAGGAGTCTCCCTAGGCCCGGACAAAAAATCCAGAGTAGCCCAAATCCGGAAAAAACGGTCGCAACTGAAAAAATACCGTGAAGTCATGGAATGGAAAAAAAAGGAACTGGAAAAACATTCCCATACGAATACCATGGCGGTCATCTGTATCGAAGACAAAATATTTGCCGATGTCATGCTTAAAATCATTGATAAAAAGCTGTTGATCCACAATACCATCAGCCATATCTGTTTCCGTTATGATAACAAAAAAGACAGGATCATGCAGGGAGAATATAGTAAAGAAGGGTAGCAGGACATTCCCTCACGGTCGGGCTATGGCATATCACCCGCACATTCGAGTTACATCCGTTCGTAGAATCGTTTAATAAAGGAACCCCTTCCAAAAACTTATCACATTTATACTTGTATTTAAAAAAAATAACGGTTATAATTAAATATCATCTTCACATTTTTTTAATTATTTAATCGGTATAAGAATAAGGACCTGTAGGTGGAAATTCGAGAACATTTATTGGATGGGAAAACGGTCCTTTATCTCAGCGGGTCGATAAGCGGTATAGAATCGATACAGCTTGCCCGTATGCTCGAAGACTATCGGAAAAATGACTGTGGCCGTCTTGTCATCGACATGAAAGAGGTCCAGTTCATAGACAGTACCGCTTTAGGGGGATTCATTTACTTGAGCAAGATGATGGAAAAGGCGGGAATCTGTCTGGAGTTGCACACGCCGCCCATTCATTTACAGGAACTTTTTACAGATTGTTCTTTGGAAAGTATTCTGTATATCACTTCCGGTGAAAATATTATTACCTAAAAAAAAATAATGGGGACGGAGCTAGTTTAGAAGTTTAAGGAATTCCCATCGAACCCGATGCCGGCGAGTTTTTCGCGAAGCGGTTGGCACCAGGAAAAGAGATAGCGGGCATATATATACATATCGCGTATACAATGGTATGAAAGGCGCGTAAAATGTTCCAAAGCGCATTAATATTGTAATAAACCGCTTATTATTTGAATCATGTCGCTTTGCTATATCAGTTCAATTCAGGTGCCTGGATAAGGATTTTTCAAGAGTCCGGCAGGGATTTTCATCCCCTTCTCCCTATGCGCTCTTAGCGCATAGTAATAACACGGCATTTACAACGTGTGGGGTATAAGGGGTGGAAACCCCTTTCTTAAGTAAATTCATGAACACATTACATCATTTATCCAATTTGAATTCAATGAATTCAACCGGATCTTTTTCTCTTTTGGGAATGGTTTTAAGAAAGGCAATCATCGCTTTCATATCGTATTCAAAATGTCGGTAGAGTTTTTCGAAAATACCGACGTCGTAGTTGTAGGTTTTGTATTCTGCAAGCACGGCATTGTTAATTTTTCGTGAAGAAAAGCGTTTGTATCTCCGGGTAGTGAAAAGGGAATCGTAATTTTTGTCGTAGTGGTATTTGAAATGCTCGATCCGGGCCTGTTTCAGTTCTAAAATTTCTTCGGAAAGAAGATTCAGAGAGTAAATTGAATCGAGTTCATCGTAGAGTCCCAGGACCAGGGAGATGAACGTTTTTTCGTCTTTGTAAATGTTGCGCGCTTTCAGGTATTCCCGGGAGGATTCACCCCTGGTTGCTTTGATATAATGGAGCGCGGCGTTGTCGCCGATAAAGACCGCCATGGCTTCATTGAAATCGGCGTTACTTTTCAGGAATATGGTAGCATGGACCTGTTCGTGAATAATCATTGACGCAAGCCGGTAGGGGGAGTAGCGGGTCATGTAGGAATAGAGGGGATCTTTAAAGAACCCGAGGGTGCTGAACGCGCCGGCAGGACGCACGGCGACATCGAGGCCCTTTTTCCGAAGTCGGGCGACTTCTTTGCGGGCATGTTTCAGTTTGTAAAACCCTTTATAGGGCATTTTACCCACAATGGGAAACCACCAGGTGTGTTGATTAAAAGTATCGGGCGCGCAGGCGGTTACGACTGAAACAATAGAGCGTTTGTCGGTTTCAACAAAGGTAGTGAAATTATCATTGAGCGATAACCCCAGTGAATCCCGGGCATAAAGACGAATCGCCGTGGTCCCGTTGAGAAACTCGATCAGGGAATCGTCAACGGTTGTATCGCTGATAATCCTGTCTACCGGCACGGCCTTTCGCTGGTATGAGAGAAAACTGACCCCCTGCCGGAAGAGATAACAGTTGAAAAAAAGCAGCGAAAAAAGAAGGGGAAGGTGTTTTGTTTTCATGGAAACAAACTATTAAAAAAGTTTATTACTCTGTTTGTGGCAGAATGACACTGGAAGCATCCGGATAAAAAATACATTGAGTAAGTATTAGTTTTGTGGGAGGGGGTTATTTGAGGTTGATGTAAAGAGAGCGTAAATCGCCTTTTTCCGGTGAAAAATCCGATTAAAAAACAGAAAAAGCGGAAAGAGACTGTGGCTCTTCCCGCTTTCCTCTTGCACTAAGGCTGCGTGATCGGCTGATTATTTTTTCTTTTTTGCAGCTTTTTTTACTGCCTTCTTTTTGGCAGCGGGTTCCTTCTTAGCAGTTTTATTTTATACTGCCATGAGGCAATCTCCTGAAAAGGGTGAAGCGTTAAATAAAACTGGAAACCGTTTATCGTATGAACGGCCCGAATTATATGCATACCCTTGGTCGTATACCACATAATACAATAAGCTGCCCGTCAAAGTCAAGAAAAAAAACACAATATCTTGCGATTGTGATTCTAGATGATGGGCCCCGGGTTGCCCAGTGTATTTCCCGGTGCCCAGGTGTCTTCATGGCATAAAAATAGCTCAATACTTGGATAGCATAAATTTGTTAATAATTATCATTTGCAGTTTTATTTTTCACAGCTATGGTATACTTTATAGAAAAAGGGAGGGACATGTGGATGAGTATTAAATCACTCTTTATATGTATTCTTGCAGGAAGTATCTGGTTTGTTTATTCTGCAAACCGGGGGTATGGCGATCCTTCAGAGGAATATCCCGGTTATCCTGGATGGCATGAACGGAACATTCATCTGTGGTCCAATGTCTGCCGTCTGGACCCGACCGGGTTTCGTGATACCTATGTGGGCAATTATTCGATTCTTCTTCCGCAGAATTACCCGCCGGTCGGGCCGCTCTACCGTCAAATCGATCTCAACAGGGCCGCACGTTTCCATGCCGATGAGATGGCCAACGACTGCGGTCTTCAGCATGAGTCATGTGACAATACCAGTGCGAGAGCGCGAATACTTTCGTACTATGACAATAGCTCCACCTGGGGAGAAAATATCGCAACCTCCCGTCCGAGTGCCTTGGGTACGGTTATTCAATGGGTCATGGACGGCAATCCTCCGGCAGCCGACGATCCGGGAAGACTTGGCGCCGACGGCCATCGTACCAATATCATGAATGAGGATTTCAAAGAGCTGGGTGCAGGATATGCCTACGGTTCCCAGGAGTGGTATCATTTCTGGGTGCAGGATTTCGGCGGGGGAACCAGTGCATATAGCTATCATCCGGTTGCCTCGGGCTCCCATGTTTTTGCCGATAATGACAGCATTACGTTTTTGGCAACCTATTATGATCCCGACCGGCCTCCGCAGGAGGGAATGGTGATTATTGCAGGGACCGCGCACCCTCTGGAGCTTCATCTGGGCTCAGAAGATAAGGGAGTATATTCCTTTTCACAAAAGAGAAACAGCGGGTGCCGTCATTATTATTTCACCTTTGGTGATCACCAGGGCGGAATCCATCGTTATCCCGAGGGCGGTTCGCTGGTCACCTTTGGTGAAGGCGACTGTGAGACGGACTATGCTCCACTGGAAAGCCTTCTCACCGCACCGCCGACATCTGAATACCGTCAACAGAGCGCGAGGGCAATAGTGCGTTGCTCGGGAAAATTACCGACACTTTATCTGACACAGTGGCCCGATGTGCCGATTCGGGGTGTGATCATGACCTTGCAAGGTGATGTAATTGATAATTTTACCATCGAGGTTCCCGGGGGCGCAAATCCGGAAGTATCTCTTAGCCATCCTCTTACCGGCGGGTACTATTGTGTTGTACTCTCTACCTCACGGGGCCGATATGCTCAATTTGGGACCGTGGTTGTTGAATAAAGCTCTCACCGGAGCATTCGATTGTTCTTTCTGCAGCAGAAGCGGAAATACCTTCTCCGAAAGTGAAAAAGGCGGTTGAACAGGTCGGTGTTTGGTGGTATAATATGAGGTATCTTTTCGCAATTCAACATAGCAAAGGAACCGGCTGGTGCGAATTGATATCTTTCATAAAGGCGATTATCATATATTAAAAGTCCTGGAAAATGTCGGGCCCGACACCGATCTTTCGAAGCTGAAATTTTTAGTTGAAGAACTGGTTGAAAAGGGAAAGTCCCACATAGTGGTCAGCTTTGCCCCCAATTCCTTTCTTTCCTCAAACAGCATTGCCGTGCTTATCGGATGTGTTAAAGTGCTCAAGGAAAATGGCGGAACGTTGTCTGTGATCGGACTGGCAAAGAGCATGGTGCATATCATGCGGGTCCTCAATGTACAGGCCAATATAATCCGCACGTATGATACCGAAGAGCTGTTTTACGATGATATAATGCCGGAGGACATGGCATAAAAGCTCCTTCCCTGAAAACGTCCTTTCATTATTTTTGTCAAAATTGTTCAGTAGCGTACCGGAGACCCTTTTCCGGTTTTTTGGGGCAGTGAAGGGAACCTCTTGGTGAGGTGGGAACAAAAAAAAAATGGGGAGCTTTCGCTCCCCAACACCGCAGCACACCAACTACACGTATTTCAGTGTACTGTTTATAGTATAATTTCATGAAAGGAGCGAATACAAGCAAAATTTACAATATTTTGTTATTTTTTTAGGAGGGAATACAATATCCTGTGGCTCTCAGGCCGAGGTGGACTCATCGATACCATAGGCACTGATTTTCCGGTAGAGGGTGCTCCGGTTGATTCCGAGTTCCCGGGCGGTTTTACCCCGTTGCCAGTTGTTTCGTTTGAGTGCATTCAGCAGGAAAGCCGCCTCCACATTTTTCAGTGATCTGTTTTGTTCCTGCGGATCGGGTTCTCGCTTTTGTAAGTTTTGCGAGCCGATCATTCCGGCAAAATGTTGCGGGGTGATATATCCTTTACGGCAGAGTACAAAGGCTCGTTCGAGCAGGTTTTCCAGTTCTCTCACGTTGCCCGGATAGTCGTGGGCGATCAGGCTTGCCATGGCTTCATCATCGATACCCCGCACCTGTTTTCGTTGCTGTTTGTTAAGTTTGTTGACAAAGTAGTCTGCCAGGAGTGGGATGTCGTCTTTTCTTTCCCGAAGAGGTGGGATTGTTATGTTGATGACATTTAGACGGTAATAGAGGTCTCTTCTGAACGAGCCGTTTTCGACCAGTTCCTGAAGATTTTTATTGGTAGCGGTAATAATACGGACATCGGCCTTAACCGTGGTTACACTTCCCAGCGGCTCGTATTCCTTTTCCTGGATCGCCCTCAAAAGCTTTACCTGCATGGCAGGCGAGGTGTCGCCGATTTCATCGAGAAAAATCACACCGCCCCGGGCGAGGGCGAACCGGCCCGGCTTGTCCTTCTTTGCATCGGTAAATGCTCCGGCCTTGTACCCGAAAAGCTCCGATTCCAGAAGATTGTCGGGAAGGGCGCTGCAGTTGATCGCAATGAACGGCTTGTCACGCCGCGGACTCAGCTTGTGAATGGCCCGGGCAAAGAGCTCTTTGCCCGTACCGCTCTCTCCCTGTAACAGGACTGTGCTGTTGGAGTCGGCAATGAGCGGCAGGGTCTCGATAATCTTCTGCATCCCTCGGTTCAGGGTGATAATGTCCTGGTACCGGTAATGAGAAAGACGTGAGTGAAGACGGTCTTCATCCGATGAAATATCCCGGAATGTCTCAACGGCACCCTCAGTAGTGCCGTCCTGATCCCGGAGAACCGTGGTCGCAATCGATACCAGTTTGGGAGTGCCGTCGGCGGTAATCATTGTTACCGGCCGTTCGGAGAACAGCTCTCCGGTCCTGAGTGTTTTCCGTAAAAGACACTCTTCACCACAGCAGTCCGCCCGAAGAACTTCCCAGCACTGACGGCTCAATGCACAGGATTTACTCGTTCCCGTTATCGCTTCGGCAGCCTTGTTGAAAAAGGTAATGTGGCATTTGTTGTCGACAACAAACACCCCCTCCTGAATGGTGTCCAGAAGGTTCAGCAGATTTTCTTTAGTCCATGACATATTTCAAGCTTTTAATTCTCAGAGTATTGCAATATCCATGCCTGATTTAACAGGGTAATAATATATTTCATAAGAAACAAATGATGCAAAAATGCATCAATAATGATGCATACTGTTTTATTACTGCACCATTGTAATGGGGCGCCGAAACGATGAACCGTCATGACCCACCGATTGCGGGTGTATGCCCGAAAACCGGACAAAGAGTCTGGTTGGCATAATTTTAGCATGCCATTGTTCTTTCGATAGTGCATTTTCGTTTCTGATGAAAGCTGAATGACGTGTCTGTAACAATTGATTCAAGAAAGTGTACCGGGTGCGGGGTATGTATTCCTTCATGTCCCCGTGATGCCCTGAGTTATGAGGAGCGTAAAGCGGTGGTCGACCCAACCGTATGCCGGGAGTGTGGATTTTGTGTTTCCCGATGTCCGCAGGAAGCAATGATAATCCATGGGAAATCGGTCGGAAATTCATAGCGGATTTTTCATTCTTTGTAATGAACTGAGAACCGGAAAAACGCTGAAAGGAGGAACAGTATGAAAATAGCGGTAACGTCGACAGGACGAACGTCTGATTCAGATGTGGATCAACGATTCGGCAGAGCGGCCTGCTTTTTGATTTTCGACACCGACACCGGTGCTTATCAAACGCTTGACAATGCACAAAATTATACTGCCGCACAGGGAGCGGGGATCCAGGCTGCTCAAACGATCGCTTCGACCGGGGTTGATGTACTCATAACCGGACATTGCGGTCCCAAGGCATTCAAAGCCTTAAGAGCAGCAAACATAGCGGTGATTACCGGTGTGTCGGGAACGATTGAGGAAGCGGTTGAGCACTACAAAGGGGGCGAACTCAAAGAAGCTGCCGGAGCGGATGTGGAAGGTCACTGGTAAATACAACAAACATTACGGAGCGACAATGAACAGAGCCCAGGAAGATCGAATTGCACAAAAAGAGAAGCAGGACCGGCAGATAAAAGACTCTCTGGCAAAAATCGGCCATACGATCCTTGTCATGAGCGGCAAAGGCGGGGTAGGGAAGAGCAGCATCGCAGTCAATATCGCCGCAGCACTTGCAGAAGAGGGATTCAGAGTCGGGCTGATGGATGTTGATATTCATGGTCCAAGTATTCCCCAGATGCTGGGAATTCCTGTGGTGCAGGAAATGGAGACTCCTCCAGATGGCGAGGATGCCGAAAAAGCGGTAACTTTTCATGATAACAGAATATTTCCGGCACATTATTCCGACAAGCTGTCGGTAGTATCGATTGAATGTATGCTGGAAAGCAGAGATACTGCGGTCATATGGCGCGGTCCGCTCAAAATCGGGGTAATCCGTCAATTCTTTTCTGAAGTCGAATGGGGAGAACTCGATTATCTTGTTATCGATTCGCCGCCCGGTACCGGTGATGAACCTTTGACGGTTGCTCAGACGGTTCCCGATGCTTCGGCGTTGATTGTCACGACACCGCAGCGTGTCTCGTTGCGGGATGTTCGAAAATCCATAAACTTCTGTCGGCAGGTGAACCTGAATATTTCGGGCCTGGTCGAAAACCTCAGCGGATTTTATTGTCCCGGATGTAATAAACAGATCGATCTGTTCAAGACCGGTGGCGGAGAACAGACTGCCCGTGAGATGAATGTCCCTTTCCTGGGATCGCTGCCGATTTTCCCGGCCATGGTCGAAGCCTGTGATGAAGGCGTTCCCGGGATAAGTAAATCGAAAACAATCAAAGAATCATTTGCACCCATTGTGGAGAAAATCAGAGAGAAAATGGAATAGAGGAGTAGGGCAAGGCTTGGTATACAAGTGGGATATACACACTCATTACTCCAACGCTTCATTATTCCATCACTCCAATTCTTTTTAGGAGGTATTATGAAAATCGCCATTCCGATTGTCGAGGGAAATCTTTCCCTTCATTTTGGTCATTGTCAGGAGTTTGCGCTGGTCGATATCGATGAATCAGGAAAGAAGATCGTCAATACCGAGATGTTACCCGCGCCAGCTCATCAGCCGGGCCTGCTCCCCCGGTGGCTTCATGAAAAAGGAGCAACGGTAATCATCGCCGGAGGAATGGGCTCCCGGGCCCAGATGCTCTTTAAAGAGAATAATATCGAGGTAATAACCGGTGCATCATCGGAAAAACCGGAAAAAATCATTGCCGATTACCTGAAGGGAACCCTCGTTACCGGCGGTAACGTGTGTGATCACTAGTGGGTAAATTCGAAATTCGAAATGATATTGGATTACCGTGAAATAGATATTATCCACAATATTCTTGAATTTTGAACGCCTGTCCCGAAGTGCTGTCGGGATTGGGCGTTGACAGTTGAATGTTCGAAAGATTCCGAGACGGGGCGAGATCGCTTCGACATTCAACCTTCATTAATCCGATAACCCCTCTCCCTTTCCCCTGATATATTTTTATCATTCATTATTTTCTTGCATTGTATCCCGGGCATTTCGGAGATGTATTGTGGCCGCAGACGAGCATAAAAAATCAAAAGAAACCAGCAGTTCTTCCAGACCAAAAAAAACAGAGGCGCCCTCCCCGCAGAGGGAAAACCGCCCCCATTCTCCAAGATATGATATAATTCAACGAGGTGAGTGGAAAGTCGTTCATATCAAAGAAGATGTCAATTCCGAACTCGATTACACGTGGCTGAGGGAACTCACCCGGAAATTGTGCACACAGGAAAGCCGGAAAATAGCCTTTCGTTTTGATAATAAAACCTATCTTTTTTCCAAACTCATCTCTGTGTTACTGAGTTGTTCGAAAATTGTGAAAAAAGTCCATGGCGAACTGGCCCTGGTGGAGCCACAGGAACATGTAGTGGAAACCTTGAAAGCAACCCGTCTTTATAAGACTCATATTGCAGTGTATGACGAAGAAAAAGAGCTGGGGAATTTGTAAAATTGAACAATATCGCTCATTTTTAGCTACGGGGTAATTAATGTCATTATCAGACGTAATACAAACAGCACTGGAAAAGATCAATTACATCGCAAAGACCGAGACTGTAATCGGCGAGCCCATTGTTGCGGGTGATGTTACGCTTATTCCTGTATCGAAGATTTCGATAGGATTTGCAGCCGGCGGCGGCGGTAATGAAAG
>WJLZ01000035.1 GCA_014728215.1 Chitinivibrionales bacterium | reverse complement strand
ATTTGCAACATACCTGTAAAAATTATAATCCCTTGCATCAAATCCGATAGGGTCTTCCGAAATAAACCGTCCTATTGACGCATCATAGAATCTATTCCGATAATAATAGAGTTTAGTCGCTGGTTCCCACTCTCTGGCGGTATAAGTAAACGGGTTATTTACCGAGTCCCCGATAATTGAATCAATCTCCCCGAACACCGAATAAAAATACTCCTGCAGCACATTCCCTGCGCTATCGGTAATACCGGTAATTGATCCCAACCCATCAGCAAGGTAATAGTAATTCTTCTCATTCCGATGCATCTGAATCGGCTGATCGATTCCAGGCCCGAACGTATAGCTTGCAAGTATCGAATCGCTGTCAGTCATTTCGATTATCAGGTCCTCGCCGTCGTAGCGGTATTCTGTTCTTACGGCATTCACGATCTTTGCTAATCGCCTCCCTATCGGCCCATACACAAATTCTACCGTATCGCCGTGCTGTTCTTCAACTTTTATGAGTTTGTTTTCTAGGTCCCAGGTGTATTGAGTAGTATCACCTGAGGATTTATCAATTTTCAAGGCCATGTTGCCATCGGCATCATAGTCATAAATAAACGAGCTGTCTTCGGTTAATTGGTTGAGTTCATTATGCTGCCTTCCGAACTCCTGCCAGTTCCCTACTGCATCGTAGGCGAAATTTTCAGTCGGTCTGACTGGATGTGTGGCCTGGATGATCTGGTAGAGGGAGTCGTAGAAATAGGCGTGAATACCGTTAATATCGGTCATGGTGTCACGCATGCCGTTTTTGTCGTAGGTGTAGCCGAATGAGCGCACGGTCGATCCGGACAACTGGTGATCGAGCATGGTGAGATTGCCGTTGTCATCAAAGGAATATGCTGTGGTAATCCCATTGGGCCGCACAATGCTGTCGAGCTGGCCTTTGGTGTAGTGGAACGTGAATTCTTTCCCCTGCGGACTGGTTATTTTGGAGAGTCTTCCGGAGAGGGTATCGTATTCGTAATTTGTTGTGCCAACCGGTGAAGTCATGGAAGTGACTCTGTCGAGGTTATCGTAGGTGTATATCGGATCGCCGGCTTTGCATACCGGTTTTTCATTATCAAGTGCTGCAAGTTGCATAGAAGATTTCTCAGGTGGCCTGTACCTGGATACAAATCCTTTTCTGTAAGGGTTGATCGATTTTTTGTTTTTATTCAACCTGGAATCCTCTTTTGTCGGAAAGCTTACTGCAGAACGATCTACTTTCCCGGTATTTGCTGCAAAGCTCATTGATTCAGGCTTTGCATTATCATACAATAGCGATACGCCTTTATCCACACCTTCTTGGTTTTCCGGCAATGGGATATCCGCAGTTTTTTCAGGCTTTTTGCTCTCTTTTTCTGTTTGAGCGAATAACTTTTGCAATAATCCTTTAAAGCGTACTAAGAATCCCTTTTTATGGTTACCATCAACTGACGGCTTAAATTCAGCAAGGGCGTTTTCTTTTTTATCTGATTTGGAAATATCAGATGCCGTCACATTCTTGATGCTTTCATTAAATGCTGATTTTTCGCTTTTTTGTATTCTTGAAATGCTATTCATCCGTTTGCTCATCGCAAGCCTTACATCATCAGGCAAATACCCTTTAATGTTCCTGCTTCCTGTCTGGGTGCCGTTGAAATCGGTAAAAGAGCCGGTATCCAGGATTATTTCATCATAGAAAAATAATCCTTTTGTATGCACTTTCGCACCACCTTTGACAATTATCGTATCAATCGGATATACGCCGATATACGGATCTCCCACACTGCCTTCGCCAAAAAGATTTCCATTACTCGTATCGACAATCAGAGCATTGGAATCTACATATAAAACAGTAAAGGCTCCTAACGGCGAGACATAATCATAATTCAGCTTTACCAGATGCCCTTTTACGAAGGGGCTGAATACCGCATTGGTATCGGTGAGTGTATCAGCCGAAAGGCCGGTTATTGTGCCTTCCGGGATTGCGATAAGAACCGTCGAACTGTCTGCGGCATCAGTGCCATTATTATCTATGATCAGAACGCCAAGGGTGCGGGTGGAATCCCGGAGGAATATTGTACCGGCACCAGCTTCATTTGAATGTGCGGCATACTCTAAAGAATCAGATATGTATTCTGCATGTATCGCAATTCTTCCACCGCCTGCACGGTTGCTGATTCCGCGGGCTTCTATATTCCCATTTCCTGATATACTGTCGGTTTCAATCATAATACTGCCGCCGCTACCACCACCACCCCAGCCGAAACCTGTCCCACCGTTTGCCAACAGGTCACCACCAAGCATTATTTTTTGAGCTGAAATGCATACCGATCCGCCACCATTTCCTCCAATATATTCGTGGTATTTATTTGCTCACATTTCGGCATTTCGGGTCGGACCAGAAAAAAATCGCCTTCCTACCCACTAATCGCCAATTTTCCAATTTTCTAACCGATTAAACACTTCTTAGAGCTCGATTTCCCCCGTTATTTTCGGCTCCTAAAATAATAATCCAGGCGCAAAACAGGGCTTTTAAGCGCTTCAGCAACATCTAAGACTACCTTCTTACTCCCTGCATGGACTCTCCGGTTTCATCGGTCCTTTCCCGCACTTCCATTTTACAATCATCATGTTATTATGTAACGGTGCGCTGATTATGTTCACACAGCCGACATTCGGTAATTACATGGCCAGCGGGTCGGTTTCGGTGAGGACCTGGCCGAAAGAATTGTAGGTGCGCTCGGTGGTGTGGCCACGCTCGTTGATGGTAATAAGTTCGTTGTAGATGATATCGACTACAAATCCTTTTCCACGGAAAAAGCGACACTCCTTTTTAATCTGGTCGCTCCCGGCATGAAAAATTATCGATAATCCTGACAATAAACAAGAATTTCGGAAAGATGGGCGGACTCATGGGTGCGTCAATTGCAAGAACTTTTGGTTTGCACAGCGCTCTGATTTTGCGACCAAGACGGTTTTGCTGTTTCGCTTTCACCAGCTTCTCCATCAGTTCCTGACAGCTCAGATGATACGCCGTGTAGCCGCTCATGCATGCCTTAT
>WJLZ01000034.1 GCA_014728215.1 Chitinivibrionales bacterium | reverse complement strand
TGCTTGAGCATACCCAGAGCCATGGCAGCGTAGGCCCGGGTGTATTGATTTCTCCGCCGGGCACAATGCATCATGAAATCGGCGATATCGGCGCCTTCAAGTGAAACCAGAATGGCCGCTACCCGCTCACCGTTATCACCGGGCCCGACATTTTTCATTACCCGTTTCAGGGCCGGGACCGCAGATTCGCCGATTTTTTCGAGGGCGTTCCCGGCAGCACGCTGCACGCCGGGATTGAAATCGGCAAGGGCATGGATCAGCGCATGCACCGCGCCCTTGTCCCGGGTTTCCCCCAGTGCATAAGCCGCTTTCATGCGAAGTGTTTCATCATGGTGCCTGATCGCTTTTTTCAGGACCTTAACCTGGGGGTATTTTTTCTGATACAAACGGGGAAGGATCAGTTCGGGAGTGGAATTTTCCAGGATTTTAATGACATTTCTTTGGCGGATACTACCGCCGGTTATCAATCCGGCAAGGATAACAAAAAGGCTTATCGAAATGATAATGATCCGTCGTTTCATGGATTTCCGCCGGACAGAGGCATGTTACAGTGCTTGTATTCAATATAATTGGATGTTTGAGGAAGAAGAAGACCTGGAAGGGATTTAAAACAGGTCGCTTCCGATATCCAATGCTCCCATGAGTGCGATATCGAGATCTCTGATTCGATGAAGAGGCAGGGAACTGATGTAATTAGTGAGTACTGATTTTGAGATACTAACCAATTCATCGCAATGAATGCTGCTCTCATGTTTCAAACCTTCTTGAACTCCAACCCTGACCTGTGTAGAAAGACCATCACACGAAGTATAAACAGGCGCACAAACTACCGTGCTGTACCGGCTGTCGATTAAAGCCTGCCTGCTAACAACGATAAAACCCGCGAAATTTCTTTGGATCACGACGGGATGGATTTTGAACTCTATAGAATTCTCCCCGTCTCATGGTAAAACCTGGTATTCAAGAACATCTGCAGCTTCGCGATTGAGTCTTTTTGCATGTCGGTTGATAATTTCAATATCTTTTGAATTGATCCGTTCTCTCCTGAGCTGCTCAATAAACCGCCGGACAGCGGCCTCGATAAACTCCGAACGATTCGAACCCGGGCGGGCAAGCTTATCAACTTCCCGCATTGAAGCAGGTGATTACCATTCCGGCAAACCATTACCCAGCATTAAAGCGCTTGCCCATCGTGCCGGAGTCTCCCCCGACACTATGTGGAAAGCCACTCAAAAACTCCAAAAACAGGGAATACTCTCAAGCATAAAGGGACACTACATAATTATTAATAAACCGGACTCTGACCATCAGGAATCTTCCGGCCAGTCCCTTATTCCCGACCGCGCCCCGATCCTCTGGGAAAAGATCAAAGCACAACTTGCAAAAGATATTCTTAACCATGTTTTTCCCCCCGACAATCCACTCCCTTCCCTCAAAGAGTTGCAGCACCACTATCACATAAATTTCCGGACCCTTCGAAAAGCACTCGATGCGCTTGTTGAAGAGGGAATAATTATTCCCCGGAACCGGGGGTATGCTGTTGCAGCGGTCGCAAAAAGGAGATCGAATGTCCGGATAATCCTTGTGGGGCACTGGGAAAACGGTCATCTTGCACTTGGTATGCATGATGAAACTTTTTTGCGGAGTCTGGAAGTTTCCTGTGCTCAAGCGGAAATCCCCCTTGAACTTATCGGCGTGGAAAAGCAGGAGAACGGTATATTTCCCCGATTGATCGGGAGCGGCGAAGCATGCAATTTAAGTCGCGGTGATGAGGTTCTCGGCTATCTTTATCTGAGCAACATCGCCGATGATACACACACCGTTATTGTCAATTCCCTCGCGCAGACCAAAAAGCCGGTCGCGGTGCTTGATGAAACCGGTGCGTGGCCTGCGGTCCCCCGCCATTTGTCTTCCCGGCTGTTCCGCTTCTTCCGCAACACCATTTCTCCTGTTCCCGCGCAGCAGGTAGCCCGGCTCCTTCTTTCGCTCGAGCATAAGCGGATAGCATATATTTCGCCGTTCCATGCAAATGTCTGGTCGATTCGACGGATCGAGGGGCTGCAGTCGGTGTACAAAGAAGCAGGCAATATAGACAATGTCGTCCCTTTTGTCGAAGCTCTCTCTCATAAACAGGAAGCCGTACAACGAACAGACATCGGTAAATTGATTGATTACTACGAGCAGTGGAAAACATCGATACCTGATGAATTCAAAATAGAGATCGACCCGGTTGTCGAGCTTATCCGGACTCGAGCCGTCCGGTGGGGCGAGTTACGATACAAGCTTAATCCGTTGTTTGATAAGTTATGCAACGACCGGTCAATCAGCGCCTGGGTATTCCCCACCGATTTCCTGGGCACCATTGCACAGGATTATCTGAATGATAAAGGATACAAAGTTCCTGACGACATATCAGTCATCTCTTTTGACGACAGCTACCGGGCGCTGCGCAACGGGCTTACGTCATATAATTTCAATATGCCCGCGGCGGTCAACGCAATGCTCGGCTTTGTCACCAACAGCTACGCAGCAAATCTGCCGTCAAAAAATGGTATTGTCGAGATTGAAGGAATGATTGTTGAACGAGGAAGCCTAACAAGAAAATAGCAAATAACAATCGTTGTGTTCCTCGTTTTCACTTCTACCCGCAATTCCCATGAGAGCGCCGGGAATTACCACCCACGCCGGTGAGTGAATCGCCCAGTTCGGTCCGCCATTCATTACGCGCGGCAACGATCTCATCGACAATTGATTTATACGAGGGATCATTGATAAGATTATTCGACTCGGCAGGGTCATCCTTAACATTGTATAGAAGGTACGGATCGCCCGAATGCAGTCCCGCGGTATCGTCACCCCGGGAGAAATGAACTTTATAGTCTCCCTTCCGGAATGCTTCAAGACGACGATTTTTGTAGTATGGAAGCTCATCACGTGAGGATTTTGAGTTGGGATCCAGAAAGACTTGGCTCTGATTGAACCCGTCATATTTAAATGTCGGCAGATACTGCTGTGTACCGGCAAAAGCGGCGTAGGTCGGCAATATATCCATGATCGAAATGAATTCATCACATATTATCCCCGCCGGAATAACACCCGGCCACCGGGCAAGACAGGGCACGCGGTAGCTGCCTTCACCAACCCCCCATTTTCCACCGCTCAAAGGATCGTTTGACCCCTCTCGGTCGGAACCGTTGTCAGATGCAAAAATCACAAAAGTGTTATCATCGATACCAAGGTCACTGAGCGTTTTAAGAATTTCGCCCACGCTCCAGTCGACGCTCTGAAGAACATCGCCGTAATCGCCCCAGTTGGACGTACCTTTGAAATTATCGGGCGCCCAGTACGGGACATGTGGTGCGGCATGCGCCATATACAGAAAAAATGGTTCATCTTTGTGCGCGGTGATGAAGGCTTTCGCTTTTTCGGTATCATGAATAGTGTGATTATTCAGATATGCCTGCCCCTCGGTGGTGTTGTAATCGTATTCCACACGGTTGAGCTGATCGGCGCTCATCGATTCGGTCTGTTCCCAGAGCACCCGCACGCCTTCCTTTCCAGGACTGTCAAGATGTGCATAGTGACCGAGCGGCAAGCCGCAGTAATAATCGAGTCCGTATGCCTTTGGATATGCTCCAATACAGCCGGACTGGTTAATTCCGCCATGACCGATATGCCATTTGCCCACACATCCAGTCGCATAGCCGGCCTGTTTCAGCATTTTTGGAATCGTCTGTTCGCTTGTGTTGAGGCACCAGGAATCATACGCTTTCACGATCCACGAAAAACCGATACGTTCATGATTGCAGCCGGTCAAAAAGGTTGCACGGGTTGGTGAGCAGACCATGGTAGCATAAAAGCTGGTGAACTTGATCCCTTCATCGGCCAGTTTATTGAAATTCGGCGTTGAAATATTATTGTTTCCATAGCATTCCAGATCAAAATATCCCTGATCATCAGTGAGAATAAAGATGAAATTCGGACGACGCGCCGGAGTCCTGGCCGATTTCCCGATCGCCATCGTGCCGGCGGTCGAAGATGACAACCCCAGAGCGCCGATACCGAGCCCGAGATTACGAAGCATGTCACGGCGGGAAAGTGAGTTGCCGCTGAATGAATTAATTGACTGATTGTGTCGTGACATACTATACTCCTTGATTTTACTTTTGCTATTCGACTTCTTGAACAAAGAACATTATTTTATCGGCAAACGATGAAAGGTCGTCATGGAGATTAATTTTATTTTTCATCGTTATATCCTTTGACAACAGCAATCTGCCCTTCAGATCATACACCTTGATCGCAGTCAAGCCCTCAAAATCAAGTCGGGAAATATTCGTCGAAAATCCTGCAAACTTTTTGATCGAAGACTGCCGCCCGGTTCTCATTGCCGGTGATGATGCGGTCTGCATGGGGACCTCCTGCGCCAGCGATTCAATTTCACTCACACTC
>WJLZ01000033.1 GCA_014728215.1 Chitinivibrionales bacterium | reverse complement strand
GGTTGCCCGATCCACACAAGTCCGTCAGGAAAATTTCCTCGCCATGCTCAAAGAAAAGCCACTTCCCCCGTTTCCCGGGGTGGTGGAGCTTATGAGTGCCGCATTGGATAGCGATAATTTCAAAGTAGCCATTGCAACCAGCAGCACAAGGGAAAAATCTCAGGCCGTGCTTGATTCCGCCGGGATCCCCTATAAAAAACTGGTGTATGTCACCGGAAGCGATGTTTCCCGGAAAAAACCGGACCCGGAATTGTTTGTGACAGCTGCAAAGAAGGTAGCAGTTCCACCGCAAAAATGCGTCGTGATTGAAGACGCGCCCAATGGGATCGAAGCCGCTCATCGAGCAGGATGCCGCTGCATTGCGGTAACCAATTCGGCTTCCGCAGATAAACTCAGCCAGGCCGACCTAATTGTTGCAAGCCTGAAAGCGGTGTCAATCGACAAGGTGCGGGGCCTTATATCCGGCCGGTGACCGGTATCGCTCGCTAGTTTTCAATTATCGTATACCCAATCCTGGCGGTACACCGCAGAGCATTGCTTCCATTATTGCTCACCGAAATCTTATATTCGATTCCATTTGAACCCGGCTCGTTTTTTGCAGCCTGGTCAACAAAACAATAATAGAACGTGTAGCCCTTTCCATTTTCTTCGGGATGAAATATCGACACCGGTGACTCAACTAATACCGGGGTCCCCCATCGGGAATCCACAAAGGTTCCCCATACCGTACCGAAAACTACAGGGTAGGTGAGGGGATCGGGCGCTCCCATGGTTTTGGCATTGGTGGTATCGGCCCACCGCACTTCAAGGAGCATCTTTGCATGGGTGTTTTTATCGGCGTCGAGTTCATTGTTTCGCTCATAGGTTGACAGCTCAAAAGTCTCTCCGGGGTGTACGGATGATACTTTTCGAATGACATTGAAGCCCGTTTCGGCGTCACCATAGTCGGTTTCATCGGCAAGCGACGCATCGATTCCCAGAAGGGGAATGTCAAAGGCAACAAACCCCATGTCAGAATGATACCAACCGTCACCACTGATTTTCACTCCTTTGAGTGCCGCCGGAATCCAACTGTCGGTTGCAGCCCCTTCAACGTGAATACGACGGCATCCTGACAGGGGACCAAGTGTCGTAATCGCCGTGGCATTTTCTTCCACCGGTGTATAGGTGAGATCTACTGTCAGCGGGAGACTTCCGAGATTGGCTTCAACGGTGGCCGTGCGCGATTCTTTGAGTGGCTGTTCCTCCGGATCGATAAAAAGCGGCTCCTTAAAGGTGACATCACTATCGCCAATTCCTAAAATTGAGATGAGGGGCACCGATGAGAGAAGCCCCTTGTCTTTGAATCCTCCGATCTGCAGGGCGCCGTTGCTTTTTATATCGACCCAGACATCGGTGCTGGGTCCGGTGATTGAGTCGACCGACATACCCGGACCGGTAACATCACCTACTTTCCACTGCTCATAGGTAGTGTTGCCTATTGTGCGGGAAGGTGACTCTGATAGTTTTGCACTCTTGATATAGCCGTCGTTTATGGATCCGATCGTGCCCACCATGGTAACTTCGGTGGTTTTTTCAACTGTGCCAAAGGGATCATTGCGGACATCCAAAGATTCGCTATGCTCCTCCGGACTGTTGGGACTGCAGAAAAGAAAGGGTACGATAAGGATAATAAGCCGAATTTCAGATCCACAGGTGCGACGTTTCATGCATTTCCTCCTTCAGCTTTCCGAGCCGCTCTCGCCCGGGAGTTGCCGATTAATAATGGTAAATGTGTGGTGCAAATAATGGTGAACCAAAGAGTTTGCAATTCGATCACCATGCTTTTCCTCTACGATTGTGATAAAATAATTCCGGTATCGGAATAGAACCATATTACTGCCGGCAGAGGAGCATAGATGAGTTTTTGGAGACAGGAATGACGGCTGACTCTTAACCGATTTAATCTACTTTATCTAGTTTATCTGATCAACAATATATAAAACATTCCCTTCCCCGGTTGATGTCACCTCACCATTCAAGTATTTTTGATGTCTTTTTTGTATGCTCCGGAATTTGAACCGTCAATTATTTCACTAATAGAAATTTCTCATTATTATAATTATATCTACCTAAATCCCCTAAGGAGGTCCTCTTATGGCCGAGAAATCATTACATTCAGTGTGTCGTTGGACATTTAACCCCGGAAAAGGCGGATTCGTTCCCGGTGACATGCGTCCTGCCTGGAATGGCGACAAATTAGATACCCCCGGAATGGCCCGTTTAGTAGGAGAAAAAATTACTCCCCGGATGCCTGATCATATCAAGCTTGGTGTTGAAGTACACTATGATGCTGAAGTTGATGAAAAGAACGCAGCAGCATTCGCCGATGCACTGGTGGATTCAAAGCTTGCTCTTGCGATGATAACCCCCGGCGCGCACAGCCATTTTGCCTACGGCGGCATTGCATCACTGGACCCCAATGAACGAAAAGCAGCCGAAGATCTTGGAAACAAAACAGTCGATATCGCCTATGGTCCCCTGAAAAAGGCCTGGGACAAAGATTTCGTTCCTACCTTTGTGCTCTGGAACGGCTCTTACGGCTACGATATCGCTACAATCGGTATCAAACAGATGTATCAGAATCTCAAAGAGAGCGTTGCCGGTCTGTGTAAATACGAAGCCGATGCCGGTGGTGAACTGTTTATTGGTGTCGAACCCAAGCCCAACGAAGGTCATCCTGCAATGCTCCTCCCGACCGTCGCGAGCGCGCTCCTGTTTTTCCGTAAACTCGAAGAAGAATTCGGTATCGACCGCTCACGGTGCGGCGTGAATAAAGAATTTGGTCATTCGGAGATGATCGGTCTCGATCATGTCTATGATTCGGTTGAAGAACTCGATAACGACGGTATGGTGCACATGCATCTTAACAGCCAGGGGTACAACGATGGTATCATTCTCGGAGGCCCCGGTAAATATGATATCGACCACGGTACCCGGATCAACGGTATGAATGTCGCTATCGCCGGACTCCTGAAAAATGCCGGGTTCAAACGCTGGAAAGGCCACGACATGCAGACCCGCGCCTATGACAACGAAGAACAGGGGATCGACCGGGTTGTCCGTTCTATTCTCAGTTGGGACGCCTGCGAACAGGCCGCGGCAGAAGTGGATGAAAAACAGCTTATGGAGTTCCTGAAAAACAGAGAAACCGCCAAAGCTGAAGATATCATGCGCGCTGCTGTTGTTAATGCGCAGAAGAAGTTTGATGAAATGTATAAGTGATGAATTAAATATTGAACATCGAACAGGGAATGTTGAATGCTGAAGTACGGGGTACCATCTTCAGTTCGACATTCCTTGTTCATTATTTATCATTCATCGGTTTGCCACCATAGCAAAGGACACATATCACCATGAAATCTCCTCAGAAATATTTCAAAGTCGATCCCTGGGCAGTTGTCGAAAAAGGTTTTGATCCCAAAAGAAGCCGGATATCCGAATCAATGTTCTGTCTGGCAAATGAGTTTATGGGTACCCGCGGATATTTCGAGGAGGGTTACAGTGGCGATCATCTGATCGGCAATTATTTCAATTGCACCTACGAGGGCATGGATATTGTTCACGATCAACTGTTCAAGGGGATGATTACCAAAAGCGAATTCCTTCCCAACGCTGTCGACTGGCTCCATACCCGGATTTTCATCGGGAATGAGCAGCTTGATCTGGCGAAATCGAATTTCAGCGGTTTCAAACGGAAAGTGGACATGAAAAACGGCCTTCTGACACGGGAGTTTATCTGGACCACCAAACGGGGGAAGAAAATAAAGATCGTTTTTCAGCGTTTTCTCAGTCTGGTGAACCGGAATATGGGGTGCCAGCGAATTGAGCTTAAGCCTCTTAACTTTTCGGGCACGGTTAAAATGATCATGGGCCTCGATTTTTCGATTGTTCATGAAATCGCCGAAGGGTGGACCCAGGTTGAACAAGAGGGAGCCGGAAGTGCTCAACAGGGAAAATGCCTGTGGGAAGTAATCAAAAAAGGAAGTGCCGGCGGTATCTATTCCATCATGGGGCAGACACTGGAAAGCAAGCTGCCGCTTTTTTCGAGTTTCAGAATCAACAGCGAGGCGAAAATCAAACCGGAGCGAATCGAAGACGATCATCGGCTCGGCGCGGTGATCTCACTCAGGGTCAAGGAAGGACAGACTGCTGCGGTCGATAAAATCGCAATCAGTTACTGGGAAAAGGGGCTTACGCCTGCCAAAGTCTGGAGTGAAGGACTCAAACGGGCAAAGGCGGCGTCAAAGGAGACATTCGATAATGCACTGAAAGAGCAGACCGACTACTGGAAGAAAATCTGGGATGTCCTTGATATCGAAATCGAGGGTGATCCCGAATTACAGCAGGGGCTTCGCTTTTCGCTCTTCCAGTTCCATCAGAATTATATCGGCGGCAATGAACGGCTCAATATTCCCTGTAAAGGGCTCACCGCCGAAGTCTACTATGGGTGGATATTCTGGGATACCGAAACCTATTGTATTCCCGCCTATGTTTTTTACAATCCGGAAGCTGCCCGAAAGCTTCTTCAATTCCGCTACAACACGCTTTCTCAGGCGATTCAGCGGGCTACCGAGCTTGGCCACAAAGGCGCCCGGTATCCTTTCTGTACAATTAACGGACAGGAGACCTGCGGTACCTGGCAGCACGGCGACCTCGAAATTCATGTCGGACTGGCGGTCTTTTATGCGATACAGCTCTACGCACGGATCACCGGTGACAAAGAATTCCTGTACAAAGAGGGGATCGAAATGCTTCTTCAGATCAGCCGGTATTATGCCGACCGCGGCGAGTACAGTCCCGAAACCGGTGAATTCGGTCTCTATGGCGTCATGGGGCCCGATGAATATCATATGATGGTCAATCATAACTGTTATACCAATGTAATGGCCAAAAAACTGTTTGAGTATACGCTTGATGTTGCCGTCGAGATGAAACAGAAAGCCAAAAAGAAATACAAGGAGATCGCCGATAAGATAGGGGTTGATAAAAAAGAACTTAACAGTTGGAAGAAAATGGCGGACAAAATGAAGGTCCCCTATGATAAAAAGAAAGACCTCTACGAACAGCATGACGGCTATTTCGATTTGCCTGAAGTCGATGTCAAGTCGATCCCCGATGAACAGATTCCGATTTATCACAGCTGGCCCTATTACAAAATCTTCCGCTATAACATGATCAAACAGCCCGATTTTCTGATGCTTCCCTTGTTCTACAGCAATGATTATTCGCTGAAGACCAAAAAGAAAAATTTTGAATACTACGAATCGCGCTGTATTCATGAGTCATCGCTGTCGCCCTCGATCCATTCGATCCTGGCGTCGGAATTGGGCAAAGACACAATGGCCTACAATTTCTTTGTCTATATGGCCAGACTCGATCTTGACAACTACAATCGGAATTCCGAGCAGGGACTCCATATCACCGCCATGTCCGGTGCCTGGCTCAATATGGTGAACGGTTTCGGCGGTATGCGCACCGACGGCGATGTCCTGAGTTTTAATCCTTCGTTGCCCAAACAGTGGAAATCCTATCGCTTCAAGGTGTTGTATCAGGGAGCAAAAGTCGAAGTGAGTGTCGACAAAAAGAAATGCCGGTTTACGGTTGTTGAGGGTGATAAGGCGCCGGTGCTGATATACGGGAAGAAGCATACAGTCACGTCCGAGGGCGTGGAGTTGAAGCTTAAAAAGCTGGGTTAGCAAAACCAGGGGTTCCTCGGGTAACACTGTTTCGTACCTACGGCACGAGTAAGAGGTGATAGTCCGGCTACGCTGTGTTGGAAATGTTAAGCCCCTGACGGGGCTGAAAGAATGAAGAATAGAAAGGCATGCGTGATTTCGTATTTGCAATCGGAAACTAATAAATATGGAATAAAGCTGTATTATTGTCCCGTAGGGACATAACATTTATAATTACAGCCATCAATAGTCAACATCTCCTCGTCCCGTAGGGACGAAACAAAATGTAATAGCATAACTACCATATAACCATATACAGTATTTACAGAAAGGAGCAATTCGTGGCTCAGAAAGACATCGAAATAATTTCTGCGGGGCATTTGTGCCTCGACCTCATTCCTGCC
>WJLZ01000032.1 GCA_014728215.1 Chitinivibrionales bacterium | reverse complement strand
GTCGGTCTGAGCTGGACGGCTTCGATTGACGCCGACGCCGAATCCGTGACGGTCCGCTACCGCACCGACGGGTCTTTTCCCGTCTCATCAACCGACGGCGCCGAGGCGACAACGCTTGCCCACGGGGAAACGGGTGATACGGTAACCGGACTGGCCGAAAAACAGGAATACCGCTTTGCCGCCTTTGTGCGGGATTCCGCCGGCAACTGGTCGGTTGCCGCTACCGACGCCCGGGACTCGGTAAAGATCCCCGATCTGACCGCACCGCAGAATGTCACCGCACTGAGCGCAACGGTTGTCGACAGCGGTTCAATCGCTCTTGCCTGGACCCCCTCGGCGTCGACCGACGCCGAATCCGTGATGGTCCGGTACCGCACCGACGGCTCCTTTCCTTCGGGGCCCACCGACGGGACCGGGTGGTCGCGAGTAACCACGACCGTACGGGTGGACACCATCACCGGGCTTACAAACTCCACCACCTGCCGTATCGGACTTTTTGTAAAGGATTCGTCGGGACTGTGGAGCACCGCAAGCACCGGTGCGCAGGATTCGGCAGTCACCAGTGAATTTGCAGGTATCACCGCAACACCCGACATCTCGCCGATCGCCGGGAACTACCCCGACTCGGTGGTGGTTACGATCGCCTGCGATACCACCGGCGCATCGATCTACTATACTACCGACGGTTCCGAGCCGAACATATCATCGACGCTTTACAATGGCGCCGTAACATTAAAGTCGAGCGCCACAATCAAGGCCCTGGCCGTTAAACAAGGTCTGGCAAACAGCCCAATCGCTTCACAAAGCTATTCGGTTACTCAACAGTTTGCACAAACCCCCGGAACAGCATCGAAAATTGTCCTCGATAAAGGAGACAGTCTTTCGGTACCCGCGGACGCCTGCACTTCATCGGTAACAATCGGGGTCGAATACATCGCTCCCGCCGATGTTCCCGGTCATCTCGAAGGACAGATGATCGACAAGGCGTTCGATTTGTCGCCCGACGGACTCCATTTCAATTCACCCCTGGTCATGAACGTAAGCTACGATTCGGCACAACTCGCCTCGACCGGTACGGCGCCATCGGCTCTGCACGGCTACTGGTACAACGATTCGCTCCTGCAGTGGGAGGGCATAGAATCGGAAGTCGATTCGATCAATAAAACTATTACCCTGTATATCAAGCACTTCTCGATTTTTTCAGCAGGGACCGGTGTTGCCATGCCGGTATTCAGCATGCCGGAAGGGACCTATGATTCGGCAATCACCGTCGAAATCACCTGTGTTACAACAGAGACATCGATCTACTATACCACCGACGGCACCGATCCCGACGAGTCATCGACCCTCTATGAAGGCCCTGTCACCGTTGACGGTTCAACAACCCTGAAAGCGAAGGCATTCAAACCGGGCCTGGCGGCAAGCTATATCTCCACGGCACAGTACAACATCAACATCCGGCCTGAGCCGGCAACCGGTCTCACCACCACGGCGTCAAGCTGTTCATCCGTCACTGTCTCCTGGATACCGTCATCGAGTAATGATGCCGAGAGCACGCAGGTGTGTGCATCCCTGACCGCAGCACCCACCGCCCCCGGCGCCGGAGAGATTATTACCACTGTCGACGTTTCGAGCACGACGGCCGAACCGGCGGTAAGCCCGACCAACGGCGCGCAACTCTATCTGGCTGTTTTTGTCCGCGATACCGACGGCAACTGGTCGCCGGGCGCCGCCGATACGGTTACCCTCGGCGACTGCATTGCACCGGTCAATAAGCTGAACGTCTCGCTTGCCACTGTCGGTGACAGCGCAATCGCATGCACCCTCACCACCGACTCTACTCTCCTCGGCGACGCCGACCGGATATATATTGCCTGGAACGCAGGTTCGAAAGTGACCGACCTCACAAGCGGCTTTATCCGGGAGTATACCGACACGACCTTTATTGTCCCCAATACCTCGGCGCCCGGATACTGGTATTTTGCAACGGTTCTCGAAGACGCTGCCGGAAACAGGTCGGCCTGGAACCACGACAGCGTGGAAATCAAAAACATTCCGCCAATACTTGTGGCGTCTCCCGATACCTCGGTGTATGAAGACGATATCTGGAACCACTCACTCTCGGCCCACGATCCCAATGCCGATGAAATAACCTTCGGTATAGCAGGCGGCCCCTCGACATTGACAATTAATGCCGCAACACTCTCCTGGACCCCGGGGGACGAAGATGTCGGTAAAAATACCGTTGTCGTGAAATGTTCTGATGTCCGCGGCGGCATTGCCCTCGACACCTTTGTCGTAACAGTCATCGACAGAAACGACCCGCCCACGACGGTACTGCAATCAAAAGCAGTGAAATATGGTGCGGCTCGATTTACCGTTACGGCAAAAGACGACTACGATTCGGTTTTCACCTTTGTGACAAGCATGGTTTCTTTGAATGATTCCACAGAAGTTATGCCCAAGAAAAATGTCTCGGGTACTTATGAGTATTATCCCTTATATGACGGCAACTATGTATTCTCATCCTACGCCGTCGATTCCGACAACCTGATCGATTCCACACCGGTAGGGGAGACTTTTACCGTAACAGGAGCAACCAGTCACCGTTTCTACGATACCACCGGATGGCACATGATCAGTATCCCCTCAGCAGGCTATAATGCCGACAGTATCAAAGCCGGCGGCTACCTCGCAACCTGGGATGAATCATCGATGCCCCGTGATATCTACAACTATTATAAACCTTCAAAGGAGATCGCCTCGGTTGAGGCGGGTAAAGGTTACTGGCGGAAATCGGTCAATCCATCGAACGTTTCACTTGCCGGAACATATACCGACGATTCCGGTTCGGTGGTATCATCGCTTACCAGGCCGGAGCCGGTCGATACTCCATTGACTGTCTTAATCAGCAAGGATAAATACGGTTGGAACCAGATCGGTTGTCCCTATACCTATCCGGTAAGATGGGACCACGGCTCGACCTTATGGAAATGGGAGCCTGCAACACAGGACTTTGTGGAAGCCGGGAATGTCCTGGAACCCTGGCAGGGTTACTGGATGCTTGCGGATTCATCGCAACGCCTTACTATCGACAACACCCCGGCGTTTACCACTCGATCGCTTGCGAAAAAGGCAAAGACTTTCTATGTCGGCAAAGTCGAATGGCGGGTTCAGGTCGGGCTGTCCGGTATGCGGTCACGGGATGCCGACAATACCCTTGGATTCAGCGAACAGGCATTCAATGGCCACGACCATCTCGACCGTCCGGAGCCGCCAAGCATGGGGAATCGCCGTTACCTGTTCTTCTCCCACGAAGACTGGAAACAGCCGATTACCGAATACGCCAGCGATATCCGGCGGTTCTGGAGAGATGAGAATGTTTTCCATATCGGTATTGCTCCCGGTGATGAACCGGTGAAGATTAACTGGCGGGGAGTCGACAATCTCTCCGGTGTCTATCTTTTCGTGGTCCGCCCCGATTCGGGTTTTCAAATCACCGATAAGCAGAGTATCGAACTCGGCGGCGCCCAAGAAACCGAATACCTGAATGTCTTTGCATCGCAGGACAAAAACTTTCTGGAACGGTTCCCCATGCAATTCAACATGGCATCGCCCTATCCCAATCCGTTCAACCCTATTGTCAACTTGAAATATACGATCCCTTACCGGTGGAATAAGAACGGAATGATGAATACCGACGCCTATCATGTATCGATACGCATATTCGACGCCCGGGGCCGGGTAGTCCGTACGCTGGTCAACCGGAACCATAAACCGGGAAACTATAAAGTTACCTGGTTCGGAAAGAGTAATGCGGGAAGAATCGTTGCCTCAGGCGCCTATTTCTGTTCCATAACAGCAGGGAAATTTAAAGATGTTAAACGATTGACTATGATCAGGTAGAGCATAAAGCTGAGGTTGAAATAAAAAGCGACAAACGACAACAAGAATGACGGATGACAAGGGGAGAAGATTCGAGACAACGAAGAGAAAGGAAAGAATGGTGAGGCTCATCTCTGAGCCCCTCCCCCCAAGTATGGGGGCGGGCGAAGCCCGGGGGTTGGGCTACCCACAAGAGCATTTTCCGAGCTGGGTGCAAGGGCCGCCCAGGCCCTTCCGGAATCATCCCCTTTTAATTGGGACAATGATATGAATACAAACCATTACCTATACCCTTCTGCGTTACGGAGGATTTCAATGAAACGATTGTGTAACCGATGGACATTATTGACACTCTTACTGCTTGCCACGTTTTACGGGAGCGGCTATGCACAGCAATCAGGTCACCAGGCGGTGCGGATAAAGAGCATGATCGGAAAAGTTGAGGTCCGTTCCAAGGGCGCACCCAAATGGCGTCCCGGACGGGTGGGAATGCCGGTCAGAATGGGATGGGACATTCGGACCTATGTTGAATCAAGCGCAGAGCTTCAGTTCAAGTCGGGGACCATTATCAAGGTCGGCGAAAACAGCGTGGTAACCCTGTCCAAAGCCCTTATGGATCAGAAAGCACAATCGAACAATTCCAGTGTGAAAGTTGCTACCGGTAAAATATGGGCCAATGTAAAGAAAATGACCAATAAAAAATCAACCTTTGATTTTGAAACGCCAACCGCCGTTGCATCGATTAGGGGAACAAAACTTGGTATCAGTGTTGGAAAGGGAGAAACCTCGATCGATGTTTATGAAGGACTGGTCATGGTCAAAGCACGGGGAGCACAAAAAGCGGTACCCGTTTCAACAAAGACCAGAGCGGTGATCAAAGAGAACAGCTCCGAGGTAAATATAGAAAAAGTCGATGACAAGGCCGCTCAGAAAGCCGAAGAAATCGTTCCGGAGCTGGAAGCGATCACCGATACAACGGCAGATTCGACTTCCACCGATACATCAGATGTTGATTCGTTGGCGGTCGATACTACCCGGACCGATTCCGCTATCACCGATTCGGCTGATATCGATACGGCCGGTCAGGACACAACGACTATTGACACCATAGAAACGGGTGAGGCCCAAGACTCGACCTCCGGAGGCCGGGCCGGGCTGCTGAATGTTCTCTCACCCCAGGAGAACATGGTGGTTAAAGAAACACCACTTTCAGTCAAGGGAACGGCAGTAAAGGGCGCCGTGGTTACAATCAACGGCAAGGAGGTCGCTCTTGACGGCAGCGGCGGTTTTAACACCATGGTCGATCTTGACCTTGGAAACAATGTGATTTCTATCACGGCGACATCAGATGACGATGCCCGGTCAAAGGAGATTACGGTCCGGTATCAACCGGCGCTTGTTCTCAATGTCTCGAACATTGTCGAGAATATGGAAGTTATTTCTCCTGAATTGCCGGTTGAAATCGAAATTAGTGAAGGCGCGAGCTATTCGATTAATGGAACTGAAGGCGCAAGCAGTGTTGAGCTTGAACCCGGGCCGAACCGGATTACAGTGAAAGCCTGGGATGACTGGGGCGGTGCTACCGAACGGACCTTTCTGGTAACGTATAAAAAGAATGCCGGATTAATTTTAAATGTTGCATCACCAAAGGACGGCGATGTCGTTGAGAAACCTATGATTCCTGTTATGGGGACTACAACTCCCGGAGCAAAAATCGAGGTAAACGGAGCGCGGGTTCCCGTCGACGGTTCCGGCGCGTTCTCCTACAGAATTCCCATACCCGACGAACCCCAGGATTACCCTTTGGAGATTGTTGCAAGTCTCGATAATGAAGAGGTATCAATCGAACGGGGCGTGACCTACGAACCGGAAACCGAAGAATTGATGCTTGCAATCAACTCTCCTACCGATGGACAGGTAATCAGGCAGCGGGTGATTCGAATCAACGGCAAGACGAGTTCGGGAAGAGATGTCATTGTCGAGATTAACGGACGGCGCGCGACGGTATCTCCCAGTGGGATTATATCGAACGAGATACCGCTTACCGAAGCCGATATCGGGGAATACACCCTCGAAATTGTTGCCGATGACGGGATCGATGAAAAGATGGTCACGATGCAGGTGACAATTGACGACGAATCGCCACAGATCAACACCAGTGTCCCGACACTTATCATGCAGGGGCATGGTCAGCAGGCCACCAGAATCGGGCAATACTCACTCCAGGTACTGGACCGCACCCCCGACGAACAGATTACCGTGACGGCCGAAAACAACGGATCGCGGGAGGAATATGTCTTGTCAAGTGGCGACAAGGAGATGTTCGCGTTCGAAGAAGGGAAAAACGAATATTCAATCAAGGCTGTCGATAAGGCCGGCAATATCTCGAATGTACTGAACGGAAAAACCTATTATCTTCCCGGTCCCTTGCTCATCGATATTATCGAGCCATTCGAAAACCCCTATGTCGTTAATGATCTTCCGCCGATGCCGCGCAATGTTACCATGTCGGAACTGAATATTGAAATCGAGCTGGATGCTAAAATCGATGATTATTTACCGGAGATATTCAAGTACTGCCGGATCGAAGGCCCCGGTGTGGGGCTTGTGCTCGATGACAACAAGGATTTCACCTTCAGCGGAACCATTGCAGTTCCCCGGGGAACCAATGTGTATACCATTACCGCTGAAGACATTGCCGGCAATATCGGGACAAAGCAGTTAACCGTGAAGATAAGCGAGTGATATGCCGACAATGTCGATTCAGCGAGAGGTCGTGGAGTCAATCTGAATTTCCTTTGCCTTCGAGAGTGCATGTCTGGTAAGGATTGGGCCGATCAGTTCAAATACAATGCAGGTTGCCGTTATCGTCGTGATGACCGTTGTTCCTATCTGATCTCCTCTGGTGATGATCTGATCTCCCGCCGTCGCGACCACAGGCCCCAGACCGGCAAACTCATTTTTGACAATTAGCGACAAGCCGATGGCCACTCCCGCCTGCGATAAAATACCGAGGCCGATATATTTTTTTATTTTTTCATCGACCTTTCCTACCGTTGCGCCGAGGCGGGAACCGAGAATCAAGCCGGCCGACCGGGCCACCATATAAACCAGTCCCAAAAGACCCAGTCGCCCAAGAGCGTGCAGGTGCAGATGTGCTCCGGCAAGGGCAAAGAAAAGCACAAAGAGCAGCGGCATGAACCGGGAGATCTCATTGCCGAACCGCGTGGTAAAGGTGTGCGGCTGCGTGTTGGTGATCATCATGCCGAAGACCATATTGGAGAGAATCAGCGAACAATGGAAATGCGAACAGATCCCCGTCAGGGCAAAGACAAATCCGACACCGAGAATGAATATGTCGTTGTTACTCCGGAGCCGTCGTGCAAGAATACAGAACACCAGCGCCATGATTGCTCCGATCACGATACTCAGGATTATTTCGATCAGGGGCTGCGCAAAGGCGGACGGTGATATTCCATTGGCAGTGCCGTTTGCGTGCTCCAGGATCATGCGGGCAACCGCGGCGGCAAAACCGAAGATGACGATCCCCAGGCCGTCATCGAACCCGACCACCGCATAGAGCGCCTTGGTCAAGCTCCCCCGGGCCCGGCACTCCTTGATTACCGCAACGGTACCGGCCGGTGCACTGGCCGGAGCAATGGCGCCAAACAATAAGGCAACAGCCCAGTCACGGGTAATCCCATAGAGTACTGCCGTCACCAGCACAAAGGCACCGAAAGACTCTGCCAGGATAATTGCCACAATCCCGATTCCCTGCTTCTTGAGGGCACCAACACTCAGCTCCAACCCGATACTCACTGCTACAAAGGCAAGGGCGATCTCGGTAATAAAGGAAAAGGAACGCTGGAGACTTTCATCGGCAAGATTCAGAAACGAAGGGCCGAGAATGACCCCGACCAGCATAAATCCGATAATAGACGGGAGCTTGAGCCGCTGAATCCCCTTGCCGGCGAAAAAGCCGGTGATGACAATGACGCCTGCTGCTAAAATTCCGTATATTTCTAATGATGTATGCATGGGAATCCAGGCGCCTCAGAAATTAAGTGAACCAATGCAATAAACCAGATCCTGAACTGCAATCATAATCCCCGGCGACTTTTGTAAATCACCAATCAGATCGGAAAGACGACGGAGTGTATCGTTGACCATCGACCGCAGCACAATCGCATTAATAATTCTGTGATATCCCTGATCTTTATCATCAAGAAAGGCTGCAAAGAGCGGCACATTATTCAGATACTGTCCGGCATCCCGGGCTTCGACTACAGAAATAGAGCACTCTGCAATTTCGGAAAAGACCTGAAGAATATCTTCGAATTTTCCTTCATCCTGAACAAAAACCTGAACCATCGACCATTCGATTTTTCTGATTCCTCCGGTCTCGGGCTCCGAATGTTGAATAAACGTTTTGCGTATTTTGGCGGGATCGGTCAATTGCAACAGTTCCTCAACAGCATGCTCCGAATTAAGCGCCCGTGAAATGCCTGAAAGAAGGTGAATATGCTCGTTTCGCCGGGAGCGCGGGCCGATGATAAAAACAAGGATATGGACCGGCTTCCCATCGACCGAAGCAAAATCAAAGCCCTCGGAACTTATGATTATACCAACCACGAATTCATCGATAGACTCAAAGGTGCAGTGAGGTATTGCAATACCATTCCCAAACCCTGTCGATCCAAGTTCCTCGCGCCTTTGAAGCCGCTGATATATATCTTCATTATTGATGTCACGAAGCACTTCAGAATGTTTTGCGGCTTCGACCACCTGGCGGAGAGCACGCTCCTTATCGCCGCCCGAAGGATGAACAACAATGCATTCTTCCCCTATCGCATTTTCGAGTCCCATAAAAGGCTCCTTATTTGCCTGGCATTGAACTGGTCTGACTGATATTTTCACCATGAAAATAATATTGCATTTATGCAAATGCAACAAATATTATGCAAATTCATGCAAATATGTGCAAACCATTACTTGGTTTTGCATTGGCATGCATAAATGTTTATTTTTGTCGTATATATAATGTTTTGATAGAGGGCATTTATTGAAAGGTGTGGTTTTGTATGGCCCCATCACCCCGTGATGAAATCATGACCATGAAAGAGGTCGCCGAGTACCTGAAAGTATCGGTGCGGACCGTGCATGAATGGACACTCAACAGAAAAATACCCTCCGGAAAAATCGGTACCTCCTGGCGGTATAAACGGAGTGAAATCGAACGATGGGTGGATGAACGACTGGTGCATAACTGGAAACCGGTTATTCCGCCTTCAATTAAGACCGAAAAAATCTTTTCGCCCAGTCGCATACTTTTTATCGATTCGATTACCAAGGCTGATGCGTTGAATGAGCTTATCGATGTTTTATCGACAGCGGAGGAGATCGCGGGTAAAGATGAGCTTGCCCAGGAGATATTTCACCGGGAACACCTGATGAGTACGGCGATCGGCCTGGGCGTAGCTGTCCCCCATGTCCGGTTGCAGTCGGTATCAAACCTCGTTGCCGCAGTGGGGATCAGCACCCATGATATCACCGATTATGAATCACTGGATGACAAGTCGATTCGGATTATTGTTATGGTTGCAGGAGGGAAAGAGCAGCATTCTCAATATTTACGACTGCTCGCCTACCTCAGCTCACTTCTGAAACGTCGTACGATCAGAGATAAACTGCTCAATGCCGGCGATGTTGATTCAATTTACAGAATCATCATCAGTAAAGAAAGGTCAAACCCAAAAAAAAAGGCGAAGGGTAAGCGCTGAGTTGGACCGCCGGTAATGGTTACGCCGCCTTCCTTCCGGCATCCGATTTCTGCATAAGGACAAGGGAGCCCACCGATGTGCTCACCGCCCGGGCGGACCCGGGCGCATTTTTGCACCATCATGATGGTGCAGGTGTGGTGAAATTGCAACGCACTTTAGCCCCAGCCCCTCTGTTTCCTTGCGCATTTTGCAAAAATCCCTTTGTGCACGGTATTTGCATATCTTATCATCGGAATCATTGCGATTCAGAACAGATTCCGGATCAGTGAAGGAAATCGAATGAAAATTGCATGTTCAATTGAAGAGTCACGCATAGCAACGGTGTTTGATTTTTCCGATAAGCTTTTGGTGGCGGATGTTTGCGATGGTGCAAATATTCACAAGGAAATTGTTTCTCTTCCCTGCACCCTGGCATCCATTCGAGTGGGGTCGATGCGTGATATGCAAATCGAAACACTGATATGCGGTGCTGTTTCAAATCCTCTTGCAGCGATGATCTGGCATGCTGGAATAACCCTTGTTGCCGGCATAACCGGTGATACCGACCAGGTGATGGATGCCTGGCTGAATGGAAAATTGCAGGACACGCCCCGGTTCCTTCTTCCGGGATCGGGCCTGAAAGGCCGGTGCGGATGGGGGCTTGGGCGTTGCGGCAGAATGCGGAGAGGACGAGGATGGGGCGGAAGAGATCCTCTGCTCAGGCAATGAACCGTCTTTATGCACTTTAGAATGAGAATCAACAAAGGAGGTACAGTATGCCGGGTGGAAATGCGACCGGTCCCCGAGGTAAAGGCCGGGGACGAATGCGAGGCCCCTTTGCAGCCGGACCGGACGGCACGTGCGTCTGTCCACAGTGCGGCCGCAAAGAAGCTCATCAGCGGGGACAACCCTGCAGTCAAAAGGTTTGCCCCACCTGCGGTATTCCGATGACACGAGAATAAACGTTACGCTAATATAACCATTTTACAAAGGAGGCTACTATGCCGGGTGGAGATGGAACCGGTCCTGGAGGAACGGGACCGATGACAGGACGAGCAGCAGGATATTGCGCAGGATATTCGGCGCCGGGATATGCAAATCCGGTCGGCGGCCGGGGATACGGGTTTGGTTTCGGCCGCGGCGCCGGCTTTGGTCGAGGCGGTCGGGGTCGACGTAACCGGTATTATGCAACCGGCTTAACCGGCCGGGAACGAGCACCCATGGGATACCCTGTAGCACAACCCTATGCTCAACCCTCTACGCCAACAAAAGAGCAGGAAATGGAAATGCTTAAAGGGCAATCTGAGCATTTCCAGAATGCGCTCTCCGACATACAAAAACGTATTTCAGAACTCGAGGCGGATACAAAATAGAAAGTCCTTTCGTTGTTGGCACAGAAGAAAGCGGGTGGCTGCCCACTCGCTTCTTCTGATTACATAAAGGTAAAAATCGAATGAATATGAAAGTCCTTTTTGATAAAGACACACAGGAAAGCGATTATCGCACCGGATGGGGGATTTCTTTTCTTATAAATGAAACGGTTTTATTCGACGCCAGCGAAAACGGCGAATGGCTTCTTCACAATATGCAGGCGATGAATGTTGATATCGATGCGATTGATTCTGTGGTCATATCACACGATCACTGGGACCATACCGGCGGATTAGGGAGTTTTCTGGAAAAGAAACCCTCATGTACAGTTTACGGATGTTCCGGATTTAGCGACCGGTTCAGACAAAACGTGAGAAAATACGGAACAAACCTCATAGAACCGGCCGGTTCCACTCACATAGCCGAAAACATCTTTGTCTCCGGCGAAATAATCGGGACCTATAAAAATGCTCCGATTTCCGAGCAGGCATTGGTAATTCAAGGCAACGACGGTATTTCGGTGGTCACCGGCTGTGCCCATCCGGGAATCACAACCATGATACGGACCATCGCCGATTCATTTCAGCAAAAAGAAATTGCTCTTGCAGCCGGAGGATTTCATTGTATGCAGAAAGAGACACATGAAATTACCGGCATAATTAATGAGTTACACGATCTCGGTGTCTGCAAAGTTGGTCCCACCCATTGTTCGGGGAATGAGGCCCAACGGTTATTCAAAGATGCCTGGGGTGACAATTATGTTTCATTCCGTGTCGGCGAATCAATTACGATTTAATTTCGCACATACATTTACAGGAGGTACCCTATGCCGCAGAGAGACGGAACCGGACCACTCGGATCAGGACCCGGGACCGGAAGAAGACGGGGATGGTGCAAAAGATTTTTCTTTCCCCGCGGTAGTTTCAGCATGCGACGGGCCGGGATTGTCAGTACTCTTATACCTGTTGCCGGTGCGCTTATACGGGATGCTATGAATCCCAATGGATTAGTTCAAACTTTCAGGAAAAAGCTTTTCCACCGCAAAAATGCCCGTAACAAAGCGGCCGTTGAAGCCGATTATACCGTAGTAAGCGAGAATAAATCATGAAAGTAGCAATAGCAAGCGGAAAAGGCGGAACCGGTAAAACCACAGTAGCCACGAATCTCGCCCTGGTCCTTTCACAAAACAAAAATCCGGTAACCTATATCGATTGTGATGTTGAAGAACCGAATGGTCATATCTTTTTAAAGCCAAACTTTGATTTCGAACGGCAGATTTCTACTCCTGTCCCCGAAATTGACGAGTCAAAGTGCACCGGATGCGGTTTATGCGCACAACTATGCCAGTACAATGCGATTATCTGTCTGGCAAAAAAAACCATGGTTTTCCCCGAACTCTGTCATGGATGCGGCGGCTGCGCACGGGTATGCCCGCAAAAAGCAATTACCGAAAAGGGAAACCGTATCGGTGTGGTTGAATCGGGCAATGCAAAGGGTATTTCTTTTTTTCACGGCAAACTCGATGTCGGCGTTGTCATGAGTCCACCGCTTATCAGGGAAGTTAAAAAATATTCGGATGATAACGGTATTACGCTTATTGACGCCCCCCCCGGCACCTCCTGTCCGGTAATAACCGCGGTCCAGGATGCCGATTATATCGTCCTTGTTACCGAACCAACCCCCTTCGGGCTGAACGACCTTGGCCTTGCTGTCGATATGGTAAAGGAACTGAACCGTCCATTCGGCGTGGTTGTCAACCGTCATGAGGAGGATAACATACGGGCTCGGGAGTATTGCCGCCAACAGGGGGCAAAAATCATCGGTGAAATACCCGATGACCGCAGGATAGCGGAAGCATACTCAATGGGAACAATGGCGTGCCTTGTATTGCCGGAGATGAAAAAGACATTCGAATCGCTGTGGAAAGCGATTTGTTTAAATATGCGCACAACAGGAGTTTGACAAAATATGAAAGAACTGGTAATAATAAGCGGAAAAGGCGGTACAGGCAAAACCAGCATCGTGGCCTCCTTTGCCGCTTGTGCAAAAAACGCTGTTCTGGCCGATTGTGACGTCGACGCCGCAGACCTTCACTGCATTCTCACGCCATCGGTTCATGAAACGAATGAATTCATTGGCGGAAAGCGGGCCGCAATTGTCCCGGAAAAATGCACCGGCTGTGGTACGTGCATAAAATTATGCCGGTATGATGCAGTGCGGGAAAGCACGGCGGCAAATCAGAACAAGCGGCGGTATGAAATAAATCCGGTCGCCTGTGAAGGGTGCGGCGTCTGCGCCTGGTTCTGCCCCCAAAAGGCGATCGATTTCACCGATGTGGTCAATGGCCACTGGTTTTTGTCGAGCACCCGGTATGGTCCCATGGTTCATGCGAAGATGGGTATTGCTGAAGAGAACTCCGGAAAGCTCGTTACGCTGGTAAGGAATAAGGCAAAATCAATTGCCCGAAATGAAAAGCGGGATCTGATTATTATCGACGGCTCCCCGGGTATAGGATGTCCGGTTATCGCGTCGATTACCGGCGCCGACCTGATCTGTATCGTTACCGAGCCGACCTTGTCGGGCGAACACGATCTTAAGCGGGTTGCCGATCTTGCACGCCATTTTAATATTCCGACTGTAGTATGTGTCAATAAATTCGATCTCAACCCGTTGATCGCCGAAAGGATTCTTGCCGACGCAACGAAGCGAGGTTTATCAGCCGCAGGGACGATCAGATACGATGCCATGGTGACCAAGGCCCAAATCGCTGAAGCCGCGGTGGTGGAATATACCAACCTCCCTGTTGCCGAAGATATCAAAAGGGTATGGAACACTGTTCTGTCGATCCTGAACAAATAAAATGCTGATAATTATTTTAATAAGACATGAAATAATATTATAAATGGAACAAAGGCCTCACTGCTGTTTATAACCAACGAACGGAAATCGTATCAAATTAAAGGACCGGTCTCCCGCCATAGCAATGGCCGGCATTTCGATACAATGAAAGAATGGCTGGATTCCAAATATCCGGGAACTGCAGCAGTTGTTTTGGATGCCGAGGAAGTATACAGCGGTTCGGAAAAACTTGGGTAATTGTATGGAAAAGGAATGTATTGCTCATGCTCCACGAATAAAATCCCGGATTACGAAATATATTCATACCTTTTATTCTCGGGATGAGGAGATGAATGCAGCGGTCCGTCTCAAAGAAGAACATACCAAAAGGGTGGCAAAAGTAATTCTTACGCTGGCCGATGACCTCGGATTAGATAAAAAGAATTCTGATCTTGCCGAGATCATTGCCTGTCTCCATGATATCGGGCGATTTAAACAGTTTGCCCGATATAAAACATTCGTTGATCGCGCATCGGAAAACCATGCCCTTCTGGGGGTTGATGAGATCCGCAAAAACGATTTATTGAAGGGACTCCCACTTCAGGCCGCCAACCTGGTTGTGAATGCGGTTTCATGCCACAATCGAGCCCAAATCCCCGATAATACAAACAAAGAGCGCCTTCTCTTTGTCAAACTTATCCGTGACGCCGATAAAATCGATATCCTGAAGGTTGTCACCGATTACTATGCCGGTAACAATACTGTCCGCAGCCGGGCGCTGGAACTCGACCTTCCCGACACCGCAGAAATATCGCCCGACATTTATGATGATGTTATTCACGGCAGAATCGGCAGGGTTGAAAAAATGAGATCACTCAGCGATTTCAAGGTACTTCAAATGGGATGGGTTTTCGATATCAATTTCCCCGGGTCTTTTCGGATTATCAAGAGGAGAAAGTATCTGGAAAAAATCCATGCCTCCCTGCCAAAGTCGAGCCGGGCCGATACAGTATACACCATAACGAACGCCCATCTGGAAAGGAAGTGCGGCAATGACCGACCCACTGACCCCCTACGGCAATAAACCGATGGTTACACCTATTGTAAATGCGGTCAGTCTCGGCTCCACCGAATCGCTTATCTGTATCCCCTATCTCACGACAATGCTGTATATGCCCGAAGAACGTCGGGAAATGTTTGGAGTAAATAAAAACACGGTGAGGCTTTCCTGCGGTATCGAGCAAACCGATGTTTTGACAAAAGATATCGAGCAGGCATTGAAAGAAGTATAACAGATATCGTGTTTCTCCGTTGTGCAACATTTCCGGGCCCGAAATTGTAAAACAATCAGGAGAAAGGATACTGATGAACAGCTATTATACTACCTATTGCAGACTGAAAAACGAGCATCATCAACAATGTATGTTCAACGATAAAAAAGGGACGGTTGGAGATAATTTTGAAATATCCTTTAACGATAATGGTGATTTACTCGGTACATTTTATTGTTACAACAGCTTTCAGGGTTACGATGGCATGATGCATGGTGGTATGATCGCCGCGCTGATCGATTCGGCCATGGCCAAATGCCTGATGGGCCATGGGGTTGTCGGCTACACCGGCCGGATGAATATCCGGTACCGGAAACCGGTCAAATCACAGCAACAACTCGGTATCCGCTGTTCCATTACCGAACGTTACAAAGAACTCTATAAAGTTAAGGCAGCGATTACTCAGGAATCAGGCCGTGGATCTCATGTGACGGCCCAGGCGCGGTTTTATAAAGTTAATTAGCGAGTGGAAATACCAGCGAGAACTCTATCCGTTCGGGCGCGACCCGCATGTCGAGCCCTTCAAGCGGCGCCGGCAAGTGGGGAAAGAGAATACCGGCAGCAAAGGTGGCGCAGAAATTGCCGAGTGCTGCTCCAACGAGGACATCGGTGGGATAATGCTTCTGTGCTTCTACACGCGCCCAGCCGGTTCCCATAGTAAGCAGCGAAAATCCCGCGGCCCACAGCGCTTAACCCTTTTTGTTCGCGGGCTCTTTCACAACTACTTCCTGCTCTCAAATGATATGAAGAACAGCTCAAAAACACTAAAAAGACTAACAGTGTAATGATCAGAGAAGATAATCGTGAATATATTGAATGATGGCTTGATTCTGGAAAAAGAAGCATGGAGCAGAAATGACTGAATACAGGCGCCATGAAACCGGAAATTAGAAAAGCGTCTACCTGTTACAATTAAAAATATACTTAGGAGTAGAATTATCTACTAAAACAATCTGTAATTTTAGTGGGGCAACAATAAGCTCTGTTTTTCTTATAATTCTCAGACACCGCATAAACCGGCGGCTTTTGCCGGAGTTGAGTTTAGCTGTTTGCGACGGTGCTTAATTATTTGACCCAATTCGGCAGGTGTATTACTTTGCAGCTCATCCTACCCAACCTTTCCCTTACTCTCATTCCAGAACAAATCCATTTCTTCAAGAGAGGCTTTTCGTATATCTTTTCCCTGTTTTTTATACTGGTCTTCGATATATCGGAACCGGTTAATGAACTTTTTAACAGTCATCCTGAGGGCGTCTTCGGCGCAGATTTTATTATGGCGGGCAACATTGACAAGAGCAAACATGATATCCCCGAGTTCTTCCATGGCGTGTTCCTGATCGTCCATCGCAAGAGCTTCACGAAATTCCCCGAATTCTTCCTCCACCTTATCGAGTACCGGTTTCATATCGGTCCAGTCAAAACCGATCCGGGCGACCCGTCGCTGCACTTTCTCTGCCCGGAACAGGGCCGGCAAAGCCTCGGGAACGCCGTCAACAAGATATTTCCGGTCCTGCATCCCCTTCTCCGTGCGCTTGATTTCTTCCCAGTTACGAGTAACTTCTTTCGATGACGATACCTCGGTATCCCCGAACACGTGCGGGTGACGGCGGATTATTTTTTCGGCTATCCCCCGGGCAACATCATCGATAGTAAACGCGCCCCGCTCCGCACCCATCTGAGCGTGCAGTACCACCTGAAGAAGAAGGTCGCCCAGTTCTTCTTTCATCTTCTCATCGTTGTCCTGCTCGGCAGCCTCAAAAAATTCATAGGTCTCATCCAGAAGACAATTGAGAATACTCTTATGGGTCTGCTCCCTGTCCCAGGGACATCCCCCGGGACCACGCAGGCGGGCTATTATTTCGATAAATTTGTCTAATGCTTCAGACATTGGTGCTCCTTGAAAAACAGTTTCATATTTCGTCGTGTCGTCCCATCGTCGTGTCGTCGCGTCGTCGCATCGCCGCGTCACTCTCCCCACTCCCCCTTCCCCATCCGGATAATCTCGGGAACATCCCCGGTCAGATCGACAATAGTTGATCCGCGCGGGTCGGGAAGCGGCCCGATATCAAGCATGATATCGACTTCGTGCATGACTGCAGGCTTTATTGCTTTCGGATCTCCCCGCTCCTGCCCCGGTAACCTCAACGATGTATTTCCCAGGGGCTCTTCAATCAAACGAACAAGCTCCAGACAGATCGGGCAATCGGGAATTCTGATTCCCACGGTCTTTCTTCTGGGACTTATCTTCTTTGGAACATAGTTTGTTGCCGGAAGAATAAACGTGAAGGGACCGGGAAGATACCGTTTCATAAGCTTGAAATTAGCATTGCTGATTTTTGCATACACACTCGCCTGCGAAAAACTGGTACAGATATAGGAAAACATCCGCTTTTTATCTTTTTTCAGAAGCTCAGCGATCTTTAAAACAGCCTTTATATTGCTTGCACAGGCCCCCATGCCGTATACGGTATCGGTCGGATACACACAAATACCGTTTTCATTTTTCAGCAATGCTGCTGCATGATTCAAAAAACGCGGCTGGGGGTTGCACGGATGTACTTCGTAGTGAATCATTTGTTTTGCGAAACGAGCGTTGCTATCTCACCTTCCTCCGGAAATCGATTCAGCTTTTTCTTGGAAAATATCAGGTCATTATCCATTTCGACTTCAAAAACGCCGCCACTCGATTCGATAAGTTCCGATTCTGCATTAAATTTCTTTTTCAGCTCCTCTGCCAGACCGGCAGCACGAGGTTTGTAATTTCACATGCCGCAATAGGTGATTCTGAATTTCATAGGTACCCCTTCTTATTTAGTGAGTAATGTAGTAATATGCGTATTTACTGCATCGGCAAGACTGTCAAGAGTATAGCCGCCTTCCAATACCGAAACAAGCCGTCCATCACAATGCTCATCGGCAAGGACCATACTTCTTCTTGTCAACTCTTCAATCCCCCCATCGGTGATACCAAGGTTGCCTAAAAGATCATTTTCCTTGCAATCGAACCCTGCCGAAATCATCATGCAATCGGCTTTGAAATCCACTTTTTTAAGGGCAGGAATAAAAGTATCATCCCACACCTGAAGGATCTCATCATCGCCGCTGTAAGGTTCTAAAGGACAGTTCAGGGTGTAGCCTTCGCCGGCCCCCCGTCCCTTTTTGCCCGGATGTCCTGTTCCGGGAAAGGTCCAGAAAACATGCGTTGAAAAATAAAATACCGTGGGATCTTCATAAAACGCCCATTCGGTACCGTTACCATGGTGAATATCCCAGTCGATTATCAGAATATCCTTACATCCCCATGCAGCCTGAGCATAGCGTGCTGCAACGGCGATATTATTGATAAAACAAAACCCTTCCCCCTGATTGAGCCCGTCATAATGGAGCCCGTTGTTGTTGGCATGGTGTCCCGGGGGACGGAGTGCGCAGAACACATTTTTGCACTGACCCGAAAAAACGGCATCGACTCCGGCCATGGCTCCGCCGGCAGCGAGCATCGCAACCTCCCAGGTCTCCGGATTTTCTTTCAGCGATTCACAATGCTCCTCCGAATGAATTTTCCTTACAAAAGACAGAACCTTCGCCATATCATCAACGGGCGAAAGGGAACACACCCTTTTATCAAACCCCTCCGACGCCATCATTTCACGGATAGCCTCCAGACGCTGCGGACATTCAGGATGGCCCTGTGTCAATTGATGGCGGGCATATTTGTCATGATAAACAAACCCGGTTCCCTTTTTTGCCGTTGAATGTGATGATACGCCGGTGTTTTCCATGAAAAAAACTTCTTTCGTTACAGGATTGCTGCTAAAAATACACTATGAAACCGGCTAAGTGAAGCGTGGCTTACTGTTACCGGTTTGCGATGCATGTTTTATTTCACCTTGCACTCTTAGTATTTTACTATAAACACCGCATTGCGCCCGGTACAATCAAAGGATACTTCACTGTATGGCCCTGGAACTTCACGAACGGAAATATAAGGATATCCCTCTGCTCGAGCTTGTGGGCAGGGTTGTCGATATCGATGTTAAAAAATTTTCCCGGAAACTCGAATCCATCTACAAAAAAGATCCCAAAGCAATCATTATCGATGTTACTCGGACCAATTTCATGGATAGTCACGGCCTGGGAATAATTGTCTACTATCACACCCGCATGCAGTCGGAGAATAAAAAGGTAATCGTCCTCAATGCCAACACCAATCCCCGCTCCTATATCAACCGCCTGTTCGAATTGACAAATTTAAACCAGGTCCTGAATGTAGTCAGAAATCTTAAGTGAAAATTAACCACTCGCGCCACACAACCCTGTAACGATCACTTATCCGGCAAATAATCCTCCGACACATAAATGCCGATAACCCGGTCGATATTGAGCATTTCGAGAGTATCGAAAAGGCTTGGATTAGGCTCGATTATGCAGAGATCGCCGCCGAGATCGGCAATTTTGTTATAGCAATCGATAAGCACTTTCAATGCGCCGCTGAATATATAGGATGCCGATGAAAAGCTTACGGCAACTTTTCGCTTGCCTTTATCGAGATAGTGTGAAACCAGATCTCTGAGTTCGGAAAGATCGGTTATTGAATTACCACCATTAATTCTGAGAATTTGATACGGACCGCGCGAATAGGTTTCGATACGGACCGGGGATTCTTTTGATGCAGTTCTGGTCATGACTCGTTCCCCGTAAATTGTGAAAAGGTATCCCCCTCGGTCTCCTCTCTCTAATGGTATTTTTCAGGGATCGATTTGTCAATATTTTCCTGAACCCCGCCCCCTTCTTTGCCTGCATCCCGGAAACCGCTTTATTCTAAAGATTGCTCTTTATATACTCACGGGCATTTTTGAAAATGCTCAATCCGATGCCTTCTTCGGGTAGCTCTTGGCGGGTCCACCGGGGATGGTTTGTTTTGTGGAGGTAGGCTTCGGGGTGGGGCATAAGTCCGAAAATTCTTCCCGATGAATCACAGATACCGGCAACACCGGATTGCGAGCCGTTGGGATTGAAAGGGTATTCGAGCGTAGGTTCATCAGATCCGGGTTCGACATAGCTGAGAACCATCTGATTGTTGGATTTTATTATATCGAGTACCTCTGTGTCGCGGGCAATAAATTTGCCTTCACCGTGCCGTACCGGGAGGTACATATCAGTAATATTTCTGGTGAAAACACAGGGCGACTGGTCGTTCACTTTCAGGTTCACCCACCGGTCTTCAAATTTGCCGCTATCGTTAAACGTGAGTGTGGCCTGCTGCTCGATATATTTGTTTTCCAATGCAGGAATAAGCCCCAGTTTGATCATCAGCTGGAATCCGTTACAAATCCCGAGAATTATCTTGCCGTCGTTTATAAACCGGGTGAACTGCTCGATAAGCGGTGAACCGTCCTTGCGGGAAACGCTGCTGAGAATCCGGTTTGCCTGTGCCTTTGCCGAGCCAAGATCATCGCCGTCAACAAATCCTCCCGGCAAAATAGCAAAGTTATAAGCATCGAGCATGGTATCACCGTTGAGAAGTTCCCAGACGGTGATAATATCAACGGCCTCAAATCCCGCCAGCCGGCATGCATGAGCTGTTTCCATCTCACAATTGACGCCGTTTCCGGCGAGAATAATCACTGAAAGTTTTTGTGTCATTATCTATGCTCCACTATCCTAAAAATCGAGTGTTTGTCGCCAGGCAACCTTGGCGTCGATACGGGAAAATTCACAAACCGGTTCTCCCGCTAACCCGATAATACGTATCATATCACCCTTTTCAACGGTTCCGATCTTTGCGCAGGGAAGCCCCTTGAGCAGTGACTCGAAGGACGCCGCATTTTCGGGCGCAACTTCGATAATAATTCTTCCCGGCGATTCGGAAAAGAGTATCTCCGTATCGGTGGAACACCCCTGCGAAGGAACATCAGCCAGCGACAACGAAGCTCCCAGTTCCCCGGAGAAACACATTTCGGTAAGGGCAACCCCTAAACCACCGTCGGAAACATCATGACAGGAATAAACCAGCCCTTTGAGAATCGCCTGATGAATGGCCCGGTATATTTTTAACGTCCGGGAAGGCGAATGAACATGGGGAACAGCACTGTCGGAAATGCCTTTCATCAACGCGTATTCGCTCGCTCCCAGTTCCCGGTAGGTGTTTCCTGTTATATAAAGATAATTACCCGGTTTTTTGCAATCCATGGTAACGGCATTCCGGACATCCTCGATTTTTGCCACGACACTTACCAGAAGTGTTGGGGGGATCGATATTTTGGTTGATCCTATCCGGTAATCGTTTTTCATGCTGTCTTTGCCCGAAATCAGGGGCGTCAAATAATGGAGGCACATATCATGGAGCGCCTGATTGGCCCGCACGAGCTGGGCAAGCTTATGCTCGCCATCGGGATTATCCTTGCTTTTCAGTGGATCACACCAGCAGAAATTATCCAGTCCGGCCATGTGATCGGGATTTGCTCCTGCGCATACGGCATTCCGCACGGCTTCATCAACCGCACAGGAAGCCATAGCATAGGTATCGATATCGCTGTACCGCGGCACAATGCCGTTTGAAACAACGATACCTTCATTTGAATCGAGCAACGGCCGAACTACCGCGGCGTCAGAGGGGCCGTCATTACGGGCGCCGCACAGGGGCTTGACCACACTTCCACCCTGGACCTCATGATCGTACTGCCGCACAATATATTCTTTACTGCAAATATTTAGCCGCTTGAGCAGGTCGATAATATCCTGTACAGGATTGTCCGAAACAATGGGGCCGGCTTTGCTCTCCTTTGGTGTTTCCCAACGGGCGACAAGCTCCATTTTCGGAAGACCGTTGTGAAGAAATTCCATTGCCAGTTCGCCGACTGTTTCGTTGTTATATTTAACGACGAGGAACCCATCATCGGTAAACTCCCCCAGATCGGTCGCCTCGACCGCCCATTCCTTTGCCAGGGCAAAGAATTGATCGAGCTGCTCCGGCGAAACTGCAACGGTCATCCGCTCCTGGGCTTCCGACAGGAATATTTCCCAGGGCTCCAGTCCGTGATATTTGAGCGGTGCGCGCTCGAGATTGACTACCGCGCCTCCGGTATCCTCGGCCATTTCACCCACCGATGACGATAATCCTCCGGCGCCGTTGTCGGTGATCGAACTGTACAAATTCAAATCCCGGGCCTTGAGCAGAAAATCGGTCATCCGTTTCTGAGTGACAGGGTCGCCGATCTGGACCGCGGTTGCCGGCGATCCCTCGTGGAGCGGCTCCGATGAAAAGGTCGCGCCATGGATACCATCCTTGCCGATCCGGCCGCCAACCATAATGATATGATCGCCAATTAGGGCCTTTTTCTCGTACCCTTTTCGTCCGTTAATCTCGATCGGCATTATTCCCAGGGTCCCGCAATAAACCAGCGGCTTTCCTAAAAAACGATCGTCGAAAACAATCGTGCCATTGACAGTCGGAATACCGCTCTTGTTCCCGCCATGCTCAACGCCTTCCCGGACCCCCTCGAATACCCGCTTGGGATGCAATATGCGGGGCGGAATCTCCTTGTCGTAAAAAGGTGAGGCAAAGCAGAAAACGTCGGTATTGGCGATAAGACGGCTGCCCAGACCGGTCCCGAAAGGATCTCTGTTAACACCCACAATACCGGTGAGCGCCCCTCCGTAGGGATCGAGTGCCGAGGGACTGTTGTGGGTCTCCACCTTGAAAACAACCGCCCACGTGTCATTGAATCTCACCACCCCGGCATTGTCCTTGAATACCGAAAGACAGATATCATCATCACCTTTCATCGACCGGACACTCTCGGTGGCATTACGGATATAGACCTTGAAAAGGCTTGAAATTTTCTGCGGATGACGGTCCTCTTCGTAGTAGGTAATGCCGGCACTAAAAATTTTGTGTTTGCAGTGCTCCGACCAGGTTTGTGCCAAAATCTCGAGTTCCACATTGGTAGGGTTTTCCGGAAGACCCCGTGATGTGCGGTGCTCTTTGATCTCATCCTTGCTGTAGTAGGAACGAATCGCCTTCATTTCATCGAGCGACAGGGCGAGCATGCCCTTCCTGCTGATTTTTTCCAGTTCCCCGTCATCGACGGCAAGATTAACCTCATGCCACATCTCGACCTCGGGGACATCGGTAACAACAGGAGCGCCGAAATTGCCCGTGTGGACCCTCAGCCACTCATCCCGGGTATAGATATCGACCGTTTGAATCAGATCGTTGGCCAGAATCTCCTTTGCAATCCGCTCAACATGCTTTTGAGAGATATTTCCCTCAAAAAAGTACTGCGTAGCCGTATGAACCGAGAAATTTTCGGGAAAATCTCTTTTCAGGGTAATTACCACGGCCTCTTTTGCTGTTCTTCCCACATTATCGGTCACGCCCGGCCTGAAACCGACCTCGACCATCCAGTCGAAAGTATCGCAAATTGAGGCATTTATCTTATATTCCTGCACAATCGGATCGGTGAACGGCCCCTCTGCCAGTGTCTTAAGATCCTCGGAAGATAAACGGCCGTTGAGGATATAGACCGTCGCGCTTCTGACCGAGGTAATCGTTCCGATTCCAAGGTCGTTAACGATGCGGTTTCGGGTTCGCTCGCCGATTGCGTCTCGATGATGGCTTTTGGTGCCTACATAAATACGGTCTGCCATGCTTTTCCTTTTCGGGCAATATGCACTGATTTCTCAAAATCTCTTATTAGAGACTGTTAAAAATATTTATTATTACAAACCAGGGCAAACTATCTAAATATATAGGGGGATAATCCGACCGAAAGGAAACTAGCCTGCTAGGAATCTTCTTCTGAACTGAAAACAGGAATAATGCGGGAAATGCCCGAAATGTCGATTATCTCTTTGATATCCTTTGGAGGTTTGAAAAGTCGAAGATCTCCACCGGATTCATTGATAATCCTGAACATTTTGACAATCATACCAAGCCCCTGACTGTTGATAAAAGTCATACGGCTCAAATCAAAAACAATCTCTTTTCTGTTTTCTTCTATGCATCGAGATACGATCGATTCCAGTGTGATAAAATCTTCATTGCGAAACAGCTTTCCGATAAGCATCACCCGAAAAGGTTTTTCTGAAGAGAACAGCTTAGTATCCATTGGGACCCTCCGGATATTTTGCTATCGTAATCCTGTTGCCTTTTTTGTTGAAAGCGACATCATCCATAAATTTTTTAACAATAAACAAACCTCGTCCATTCTCCTTGAGTAGATTTTCCGGCTTCAAAGGATCAGGCAAATGAATATAATCGAATCCCTCGCCTTCATCGATAGCGCTGACTACGACCTTTTCGGTATCCACGTTGAACAGAACAACAACTTTCTTTTCCGTATCACCTCTATTGCCGTGGATTATCGCATTGGTTAGAATTTCGTGAACACAGAGTTTGGTCCGGCGGATATCCCTGCCGGTATATCCATTATTATCCATATCTTCAAGGACCCTCGAACAGATATCTTCAATTTTATCGAGTGTATGAAGGACAAGGATATGGGGGCGTTCACCTTTTCTGAACCCGGACTCTTTTAAAATCTTTTCCGGATCTCCCAGCTGGATAGACAGTATTGTGAAATCATCGGCCAGAGGTTCGGAGCCCCTGAACTTGTTGAGATCCAGAAGAAGTGACCCGACAAAATCCCGGATCGGCTGCTCTCCGTTATCGGCAACGGCCGTTTTCAACCGTTTGATCCCGTACATCTCATCCTTTTCATCAACAGCTTCAGTTAGTCCATCGGTGTACAGAATCAGCTTGTCATGGGTCTGAAGCTGCACGGTTTCATCGTTGTACTCGGCGATATCGGCAAGAGATGTATGGCCGATAAATGAGCCACGCGCTTTCAGCATGATGAGTCTTTTTTCTTTTTTCCGGTAAACAATGGGCTGCGAATGCCCGGCATTGGCATAGACCATATGGTGGGAAACCGGATCGATGATTCCCAGAAAAGCGGTCAGGTAATGGCCGGTCTTTATAAGCCGGGAGACATGCTTGTTGACCAGATGAAATATTCTTGCCGGAGATTCGACTTTCTCGATAAACTGACTGAAAAGCATCTTTGCCATTGCAGCGATCAGGGACGCCGGGACGCCATGGCCCGCGACATCGAAAATAAGCACCGCTACTTTATGACGAGGCGTGAAAATGATATCATACAGATCCCCTCCCACTTTCCCGGTAGGCATGTAAACCGCCCAGGAGTGCATGTTGATTATTTCCGGCAATTCTTTGGGGATAAGGCCTTCCTGAACGTTCTTTGCAATCTCAAGCTCTTCATTGAGCGAGGCATATGCTCTTTTCAGCCGGCTGTGGGCCTTTGAAAGCTCCCTGGTCCTTTCACCGATCAGATCGTTGAGACGGCCATTGAATTCTTCAAGCTTCTCCCGCTCTTCACGCTCCTGTACATAGAGCGTCTCGTACTTGTCCATCACTTTCTTCTCGGAAGTTCTGTCGGCAAAGAGGAGAAGCATCAATTCCTTTTCGTCAAAAAGCCGCGCCAGAGGAACACCGCTTATTTTGAAATAAAGCTCTTCACCCCGGCCGTTCCGGGCCCGCACATTGCTGAGCTTGACCCGTTTCTGCCCGGCAATCGCCCGGGTGATTTTCTCCTTTTGTTTGTCGGTACTCTCCAGAAGACAATGGTTATCGAAAAGAGATGCAGTAACCATAGAACGGGAATCGACGCCAACCATGGCGGCAAAATCGGCATTGGCCGACACAATCCGCCTCCCGGAATCGACTACACACGCAGGAATATTGATACTGTTGATAAAATATTGTATTTCTCGCTGCATGACCGACTGATATCTGGAAAAAGGCACTGGTGAAAAGCATGATGCGGAGATCTGTTTTATTGTACCATGGGGGATTGTTAACTACAAGGCAAAAAACGAGCGCATAAATAGTTGTGGTATTGCTGGATACTGGATCCCATTATCGTCGTCTAGTATCCCGATCCCTTATCCCCTTCTCTTCAACGTTCATTCACCTTTCACCCCTTCTCCCTACCCTCGCTCAATCCCCAGCATCCGTATCTTCCGGTGAAGGTTTGTGCGCTGGATTCCGAGGAGTTCGGCAGTGCGGGGGATATTCCAATCGTTGAGTTCGAGCTGGGTTTTCACATAGGCTTTTTCCAGTTCATCCTTTGCCTCCTGCAACGAACGGGTCCGGGTGAAAAGATCACTGGTGACATTATCACTTCCCTCTCCGGTAAGGGATGCTACGAATTCTCCGGTAATCTCGATTTCGGATGACAGGATAGCCGCCCGTTCCACGATGTTGCGAAGCTGCCTGATATTACCCGGATATTTCTGTCGCATCAACACCTGCAATGCTTCGGAAAGGAACTTTTTCCGGGAGGCGCCGTTTTCTTTGCAGTAAAGGTCCAGAAAATATTCGGCCAGTATCGGGATATCGTCGATCCGCTCCGACAGCATGGGAACGGATACCGGGAGTACGCAGAGACGGTAGTAGAGGTCTTCACGGAAAGTCTGTTCGGCAATCATGCTTTCGAGGTCCCGGTGGGTTGCGGCAATAATCCGGACATCAACGGAAATAGTTTTTGTTCCTCCCACCCGCTCGAATTCGCCCTCCTGGATCGCCCGAAGTACTTTGGTCTGGGTATTGAGATCCATGTCACCGATTTCATCTAAAAGAAGCGTTCCCCTGTGGGCACACTCGAATTTCCCCTTTTTCTGCGCCACCGCGCCGGTGAAAGCCCCTTTTTCGTGACCGAAAAGCTCGCTCTCGATAAGATTTTGCGGAATTGCCGCACAGTTAACTTTGACAAAAGGGCCCTTTGCCCGCTCGCTGTTCTTGTGGATCGCAAAGGCAACCAATTCCTTACCGGTCCCGCTTTCTCCCCGGATCAGCACCCGTCCGTTGGTAGGCGCAATCTTCCTGATCTCCTGCTGCAGCTTCTGAATAACCGCACTCTTTCCCACCAGCGCATACTTCTCTTCATCCTTTTTCCGGAACGATTTCAACTCATCCCGCTGCATCTTGGCGTCGCAGGCATGACGGACTATCTGTTTGACTTCGATAAGCGACAGCGGTTTCTGAAGAAAATGATACGCACCCATCTTGATTGCTTTCACCGCAGATTCGATTGTTCCGTGACCACTGATCATGATCACCTCACAATCGGCCCCAAGCCCCTTGATCTCCGCAAGCGCCTCCAGACCATCCTTGCCGGGCATAAGAATATCCATCAGGATAATATCAGGATACTCTTGTTTAAAACACCGCACCCCCTGCTGCGCATCCTCGGCAACAATCACCTCATAGGATTCATCCTCTAAAATCTCGGCCAGCGTTTTCCTGATATTCGCTTCATCATCAACAACTAAAATTTTAGGCATGTCCGGTGCTCCTTGCTAATAAGAGAGTCCAATGTCTAAGGTCAAAAGACAAACAGCCATTGGCATTAGTTTCACGTGCGACCATCTTTCTTCCCTCTTCGACCTACGCCCCGAGACTTTCGCCCCCATACTAAACAGTCATTCGTATCGTAAATCTGCACCCCTCGCCGACGTTCGATTCCACCGCGATTTTTCCGCCGTGAAGATTAATTATCCGCTCGGTGAGGGCCAGGCCGATACCGTTGCCGTGCTTTTTTGTTGTAAAGTATGGTTGAAACAGGCGTTCCATATTTTCCTTTGTAATTCCGCAGCCGTTATCGGCTATCTCGATAATAACCGTGCCGTTTTCACAGAAACTTTTCATCTCGATTGTGCCCTCGTGATCGGTTTCTCCGATAGCCTCGATACTGTTCTTTATCAGATTGTTCAATGCCTCACCCATCTGCCGACGGTCGAGTTTGAGAATCGGGACCGTATCGGCAAGATCGCAGGTGATTGCAACCTTGTCCCCACCAAAAAGGGCAACGGAGTCGCGGATAACATCATTGAGTTTCTCATCTTTTAACACAGGATCGGGAAATTTCGCATAGGTATGGAATGTATCGACAAGGTTCTGGAGATTACCGATTTCGGAGAGGATAGTAGAAGTCGTGCTCTTGATTACTTCGGGAAAATCTTTACTTTCGGTTAGATATTTTTCGTACATCCGCTCGGTCGAGAGCTTGATCGGGGTAAGGGGATTTTTGATCTCATGGGCGATAACCCTCGCGACCCGCTGCCACATCGCCTTTCGCTCGGCAATCAGTTTTTCCCTTCGGGCAACACTCAGTTTTTCGGCCATGGTGTTGAAAGACCTGATAAGCTGTCCGATCTCTCCCCCCGTATCCTCGGGGATCGTATAATCGAGATTATCCCGGGCAAGCTGCTGTGTGGCGCCGGTCAGATTGGCCAGGGGCTTTGTTATGCGGGAGATAAAAAAGTAGCCCACAATCAGCGAAATGCAAACGACACAGCCGAAATAAACCAGGCTGAACAGAAGGACCTGCGACACAATGGCGTCTTTTAAAACCGTAATCTGCTGATAGCGTTTCAGTGCCGACGCCGCGGCTTCCCGGGTTTCACTCCCCTGCACATTATCCACCGCACCGGTCAATACCGACTCGATAACAGGATCTTCACCCAGCGCCGAAAGAGCATGAGCAGTCTTGACATAATAGACTATCAGCGGCACGGTCGCCAAAAGAACAATGCAGAAAAGCAGAATAAATGTCTTGGCTTTGAGTGATAACCCTTTAATCATAATGCTCTTTCCCGCTCGAGTCACCAAATCGGAAATCGTGGATAACTCCCCCCTCGGGACCTCCTATTTTCCATACAGAAGGACCGAGCCTTTGAACGTCTCGGTGCGCACCGAAGGACGCTTGTAATCCCAATAGTACATCAAATCGATCTCCTTATCATCAAGCGCCTCGATCTTTGTTTTTCCTAAAATCGAATAAATTTCAAAAAAGTAATCGCCCGTTGCCTCTATTTTATGGATCGATACTACCGGCACACTGGTGAATGTGGATACCACGGCAAGGGCCGAATCGAGTTCGCCGAAGGTCTCTTTTGCATCGTTCTCCTGACGGTACACAACATATTCCTTATCGAGCATGTTATAGAAGAGCGTGTGTTCGGATGATACCTTGGCGACAAGCTCTCTGGAATCCTCCTCTTTGACTTCAACAAAAAGGTAGACAATTATTTCAGTACCGGTCTGGGAGAGTTTCCGAAGATCTCTGGTATATCCGTTTTCGAGCCGGCAGCTCAACTGGATTTCATTGGGGGTCAGCACCAGTTTCGGTGGAGATATAGTAATATCCGACGTGCCGAAAGCGATCATTCCGGCAATGAGAGCGATACTCTTTGCGCCAACCAGTATACCGATTATGAAATTCATATTCTTCTTTAACTAAAATAATTAGTTCTGTCCCATTATTCCTTTCCAAAGAAATAATTTTGTATTATCCGACGGGCACCGGCACACTCCTTGGAGGTAAGTGTCGATTCGAGGGCCTTACTCAGGTGAGCCGCTGAACGGAACCGCTTCTCCTTTTTTTTCCGAAGACACTTGTTGATTATCCGGTTCATCTTTGATCCGGTTTTCGGGTTCATTTCGGCTGGCGGCACAGGCTCCTTATGGACAATAGAATACATGATCGATGCCGCATTTTCTCCGGTAAAGGGCTGATATCCGGTCATCATTACATACAGAAGGACTCCTGTGGAGAAGATATCCGTGAAGTGATCCACCTTTTTGCCCTCCACCTGCTCGGGCGACATAAACTCGGCCGTACCGGCAACAAAATCCGGATCGGTGATATTTTTCCCCCGCTCCTGCATCCACCGAGCAATACCGAAATCGGCCAGCTTGCAGTAACCCTGCCGTGAAATCAGCACATTTTCGGGCTTAATATCCCGGTGAATAATCTCCCGTGCATGAGCATGCTCGAGCGCCCGGCAAATGTCCATACCAACAAGCGCGACAACAGACCGGGGAACCCCCCTTCGCCGGGAAATATATGCCCCAAGGGAAGTGCCCTCCACATACTCCATGGCAAGATAATAGCTCTTTGAAATCTGTCCGTAATCGAAAACCTGGATCACGTGGGGATGGGACATGGATGCCAGAATACGGGCCTCTCTCGCAAAACGCTCACCAAAGGAGAGGGGATCGGTAAGGTGCGGATGAAGCATTTTCAGGGCGACCACCTTATCCAGGTCCTTCTGTACGGCTCGATAGATCGTTGCAGTGCCGCCCCGGCCGATCTCATCATTGATCTCATAGCTACTCTCCTGCCCGTTGGGTGATATCTCCATATTGCGGTTCTCACCCCGGCGCTTGAAAGCGGATTGTACGCTTTTCCGAAGCTGCTCCACCGAAAAAGGCTTCTCCAGAAAATCACCAACCCCCGACTTGATCGCATCCACCGCAGTCGTAATATCAGCATGCCCCGATATCATGATCGTCTCGACCTTATACCGCGCCCGTATCATCTCCTTGAATGTCTCCATACCATTGCGGCCCGGCATCTGAATGTCCATCAAAATCAGATCCACCTGATGCGAGTCGAGCAAAAAACAGCACTCCTCACCATTACATGCCTCGATCACGCAAAAACCATCATCCTCGAGTATATCACGCACCGATTGCCTGATCAACGCTTCATCATCAACAACTAAAACAGTTCCCGCACCAATACAAGTATCATCACTATTCATAACAATTCCTCCAGTATGAGCAAGGGTTAATGCAAATAAAATGCCATGAAAAAACAGCCAATCAATATTATATGGCAACCCTTTTAATCGTGTGATAAAATGTATCACCAATGATACGCTTCCCTCTCCCCCCTTTCCTGAACATTCACGATGGAATGAAAACGCTTTTTATCGGGCCATCTTTTGATGTACTTTATATATTGCACCGCTCCGCCGGCATTCCCGGAAAAACCTCTTCAAAGGCGGCACAGGGAGAATGGTGGCATGCTTTTTGTTTTATCAGGGGAGCAAGCAATGGATGAGGAGTACCGATGATTTTCCGCTTTTTTAATGTTGTTTTTGTTTGCCTTATCATTATGGGATTTGCTGCAACCGCATCGTTTGGTGACGATGATCTGCTGCTTGTCGATCAGGATGGGGAAAGTGATATCATAGTGGAGCCGAGTGGGCAGGTTGATCGGGCTAAAAACAATGAAAAGAGAGATGAGAAGAATGATGGATCCGGGGAGAATGAGGATACTGATAAGAGTTACTTTGCTCCGGTGAACGATATCTCCCGCAAGGGATTTGCTCATAAGCTCTTTTTTTCGGAGACCCCCGAAATCGGCCATCCCTGGCGGGGCGGTATACGGACCAATATAACCTCGGTTAAACTTATCGAGGAACGTGATGACGGCGCCACCATGGATACGGCGGTGCTCCCCTTGCCGATATTCGATTTTTATTTCACCTTTGCCCAAATCATGACAATCGATATTCTCTATGCCGGTATTCCGATATTCGAGACCGGCAGCATGACCCTGGGTGATAATTTCTCGCTGATAACCCTGAAGTCCTGTCCCTATACCGTGCCGTTCAACGGCCACGCCTACAAGGCGGGCGGAGGCCTCAAACTCTACGGGGCCAAATCACAGATAACCGATCATCTGGGTGACGGGTTCCCGCTTGAAGAAGACCGGGCCCTGGGTCTGTTCGCCACTCAGGGACTCACCTTCAACAACCGCCACCGGATCAATCTCTATTCCTCGCTGAATTTCAGAAACCAGGGTTCGGCGTCCGGCAACACGCGGCTTATCACCACCTATTACCTCGCCCCGGCCTACCGGATCTACTGGGGTAAAAAACTTGATTGGAGTTTCCGATTCGAATACTACATGATGAACCCTGTCGACCTGCCCCTCCGCCTGTTCCAGATACTGGGTTCCGAAGACAATCTCGATTTCTACAATCCCGACCGGCTCATGTTCTCCCTCCTCTTCTGGGGATTCTCCTACAACACCCGCCACCTCCGGATCGACCTTACCCTGATCAACCATATCTCCTTTGCCGACCGCCCCTATCTCATGCTCGGATTCGGATGGGACTTCTGAAGAAAGAACTGGAGTAATGGGCAAAAAGCCAACGACGAAACCCGGCATTCCACTTCCCCATCACTTCTCCACTCCAAATCTTCCCAGTATCATTTTTGACACAACCCATCGATATTTCGTATCACCGGTGACACTTACCTATGCCACGATTTCACACAAATACCTGTAACTTATTATTATTTCACATCTTACAACCAGCCTGTCTTCATGGCATACCCTTTGCATCACAGAACCCGGAGGCAGAATGACAGAAGTAAAGAAAAGGACTGAACCATGATCGCATTACTGAAAAAAATCTTTCACTACCTGGGTTCCATGCCCATTGTAGTTTTCTGGCCCGAATGAAAAAATGTAAATTTATAGATAACCACATATGTAAGGAGGGAGCTATGCGTCTACTCAAATCGCTTATCGTTGGTGCGATAATCTGTACGGTCTTTGCCGGCTGCGGTCTCAATCCCTTTGGTGCAGGCCAGCGGGGTCTGAAACTTTTCGCCAATATCGGCAAGGCCATGGAACGTCCTGAGGCGATCAACGAAGAAAACAACAACAAGGAAACGGTCAAAGCAGCGGTCTCCAGCGGCCAGGGCATGGCAAAACGGCTGGCCAAAGCCCAGTCGGGGGCGGCCGAAGACTGGATGGTCGACAACGGTATCTCCTGGAGTGGCGATACCCTCGTCTACTTTGAAAAAGTAAACGACAAGCCTACCGAAGAAGATCCCGACCGCCTTGCAACCGGATACGCCGAAGTCAAAGCCCGTTATACCGGCGACCGTATTGATTCACTCGCTCAACTGCAAACCAATCTGATCGACGCCGTTTATTCCTGGTATTTTATCGGACGGGAACGTCAGACCCAGGGGTATAAACGAAATGAAGTCTGTTCCCTTCAGGTGCACATCCAATTCTCCAACCCGGTCCTCGGAGAGCTGGAACCCGGAAATTCATGGTTCTGGGCAAAAAATATCAGTGAAACCGATTTCCTCGGTAAAGGCGATACCACCTCCTTCCAACTCGATTCGATCGATAGAATAAATTATACTCAGTCCGGCGAGGGCCACTACTACGACGCCAAAACCGGCGATCATCATGATGAAGGTTCGCGTTCCTTCACTTATTATCTGACTGTCATTCATAAAAACACCCTCGATGAAGCCAAACCATACCACCGCTATCAGGACAACGAAGGTATTGTCGAATTCTACCTTCCCTGGGAAGACAGCGAATCGGACCAGCTCTATTTCCGGATCTATTTTGAACGTGATTATCAGCGGCGAGGGAAGGTGTACGAAGGGGGTCCCAATGGAATATTACGGATAGAGTTCACCCACGATGAAAAAATGGGTGACGGCGAAGCGACCTTCTATGACAAAGACGGAAACGTGATCGAACACAAAGAACACAAAGTATATTAAAGAATAGCAATATGAAACACACTATTATTTTGCTCATGATTTGTACCGCTCTTGGCCTTCCCGCCCACGCGGGGGAGGCTGAGAGTACGGTCGTTTTACAGCCTGAGGTTTCCAGGTACAACTATGATGCCATCCCCAAAGATCCGCTGGCCTCGGCATTCTTCTCGGCATCCCTTCCGGGTACCGGACAGTTATACAACCGGGAATTTTTCAGAGGAGTTATCACCGGTTCGGCATTCTATACGGGCCTCTTTACCACCTACTATATGCTCTCCCGGTGGGAAAAACTCAATACCGATACCTTCTATGTCCGGGAATACAGCGAAACCGGCGATCCAACGAATATTTACCATGAAGCCACCGCCCTTAAACCCGACGATGAACAGGGGGGACTTCCCACCGAAGAAAAAGTCATCCTGGGCGCGGCCCTCACTCTGGCAGCGTCAAGCTATGTCTTCGGTATCATCGACGCTTACCAAGGCGCACAGCGGTTCAACGAAAAACTCACTTTCAGCAACGCCGACCGGTTCGATATCAAACTGGGCGCAGACCCCATCGGAAAAACCGTCGTTGCCGCAGCGACGTTTAAATTTTAATGTCTTCATAATTAACAAATGATTTAGATTAAGGGATGGAAGGGGTTTCCACCCCTTGTACCCCACGTTGTAAATGCTTTTTTATAGCTATGCGCAATGTGCGCATAGGGAGGGAAAACGAGCGTACGAGCATACGAGAGGAGAAAAAAACCATGCTTCAACGCGACAACAAGGTGGGACTCATCCCTGATCTCATCTTAATCTGCCTCTTAATAAACATCATAAACATCTGCTTTTTATCGTACAGGACATAATATAATGGTATTCCAGTTGTAATGCCGGCGAAAAGAATCAAAGATTAATGATTCTCCTTATATACTTTTCCAGATTACGTATCGAAGGATATTGTTTCATGGTCAGCAATGCCTGAGCAGGAGTAAGTATGGCAAAATTTCCGGAAGACCATTGAACAATACTTATGCAGGCATTAAAAATAGTATTGCAACAAAGCCTGGACATTTCTCATGGTAGCCGAACGTGAAATCCGCAGCGCAGGACGCTATGCCTTTCGCAACGATCCCCGCAACCGCACGGGATTCGAGTGGTAGCCGGTGTCGTTTAAGCCGCACCGGATCGTGACGGAATCGGGGTTGGAGATGATTCCTTAAACTTCTAAACTAGCTCCGTCTCCTGAAGTCGCGATTCGCCTACATCGTAAAATCATCAATTGACGCCCAGGGCGCTGCTTTTTTGACCGACACGATCCCATTGTCCCGAGCCGCTTCGGTGCTGTAGATTTCACTTACACCGATAATGACCCCCTGTGCATCTTTGAGTATGAAATACGGCTTATTGAGTCCCGACACTTTCTTTTTATATCTCTTGTTAACAGGAGCGTTCCGTATGGCGGCTGATATCATTTTCAATGTTTGCCCTTTTGATTCGTATTTCTCGCTTGTAAGGATCCTTTCTCCCGATGCTGCCGTTAAATTGAAATAATACTCGTTGTCATTCATTTTCTGAATGATAAACTTGCCTGCCACAACAATCTCCTTTCGATTCCTGGTTGTATTTAAGCACTTTTACTTTTTCACGACTATCCGCTTTATGCCTGTTGAATGCGCCGTAAACACGAAAGCCAAACAGGAATTCAAACAACGAATTCCCGCCAACCGTAACGCTCCCGGTTTCACGGGGACAAGCTTGACCACCAATTTATGTGTTGAATAATCTGTTGCTTTTAAGCCATTTACTTGCAGCAACAGTAAAAGCCAAACTTCCAGCCTTGCCGAACAATTCCACTACGCCATTGGTAACCGGCCATTTCCGGAGCCTGCGGAAAGGCCGGGAATTACCGGCATGCCGCCGGTAATTCCCTGGAGGTATCAACTATCTGCCTGTGTTCTCGATCATGGCCTCATCGAGATTCGGCGTCCGTTGAGCATCCATGCAAAGATGAATGAACCTTCTATATGAATCTCCATTGTCTAAATTGAGCTCCGACCAGAATGAGACGTGAGGAACAATATAAACCTCTTCCCCTTCCGTCATTGCCAAATACGATTCGACCGGTTTCAGTGAAGACACACGGTTCACCTTGATTTTATTATTTGGTGGTGCAACTGCATTTTCTTTATTCTCTGCCCATTTCGTAAGGCGTTCACCCGTCACCCCGGGCTTGACCATCGTTTTTATCTGCACCGGTTCCAGAACCGGATTTGAAAACTCCATGGCACACAGTTCCTGGTTCCCCGCAAAGGTGGCTTTGAAAAAAGCGGTATTATCGATAATATGCCGTCCATTCACTTTCCGGGTGAATCGATAGCTTTGTTTAGAAATCACGGGAATGGCATCACCGCGCACCTGAACGCAATCCGTTTCGGTATTGGCGAATACGAAATTCCCGGCATCATTCCCGAGAAGCTCATTAAGATATTTCTGTGCCTCAGCTTTCAATGCACTGAGTTCGGTCTTGCCGGTGTTTGCAAGGGGTTTTTTCTCGGTGGTACTATTATAATAGAAATACCGCCCCCGCTGTTCGTCATATCCGGTACGAACGCTGTTATCGGCATTTTCAACGATTGTGCAGGCGCCTCTGGTTTTGACTTCACCGCTCGAAGCACAATTTACTATCGCTGAAATTTCAAGAAGGCGATTTTCCGAGTAGGGCGTTTTTTTAACTTTGTATGCAACCGGCCGTTCGGTAACGCGTTCGGCATTGCGTATACCGAATGAGGTAAGATCTGCCGACAGGGGCAGCTTCGTTGTTGAACAGGAATTAAGAAAAGTATCGACCAACTCGTTTTTTTCCAGGTCTGCAGCGTGTGTGTTCCCGATCACCAGCAACAGGAAAGTGATCGGAAACATAATTCTCTTTATCATAAAGTATTCCTTCCTCGTTAATTTCCTCGAATTTAATTAATAATCAGGATCACCGACAGTCGCCCAACCGAGCCACCCCATGCCGTCCGGCGCCATTTCATTTCCCGCAGCGGCCCAGGTCTCATAGCCATAGGTGGAATTGGCCGCTCCCGTTGCCGGCTGAAGACCGGGATAGCCGGTAACCGTGTATATCCAATGGATCTGCGCCTGGCGCCACGACCAGTAGAGCGACTCTCCATTGTCCACCCAGCGGTCCCAGAATTCATCCGAGATTTCATTGGAATAATTATGATCGTATGTCGCGGCCCGATGGCCCTGGACAGCGTGAACCCCTTTGAATGCGGGACCCCACCGCTCATGCTCATTTAATCCCGAACCGGCCCTATCATACATCTCATCGACAAACCATTCACAGGCTGAGGCCTGTACCCACTTGAGATATCCCGATCCTCCGAATTGTATGTCAATCCAGCAGGTAATCAGGTACGCACCATTGCACCCAAGATAGGGGCCATCTCCCCATCCATGGCCGGAATAAAACAGAAAATCGACATTATTGGTTTCCGCGGATGTTCCCGACCATCTGAATGCCGTGCACTCGGAATCCCTCCGATTGTAACGGAGCCAGCTATTGGTTATATTATGACCTTGTACAGCGGCAGCAAAGCCGTCAGCTTCATCATGAGGCTTCATAGGATCTAACCAGCCGCACGAGCCATTAACAGAATAATCCTCTATACTGTGGGTCGCATACCACAAATAGGACGGTACTGCATGCAGACTTGCAGAAAAGACCGTCAGAAAAAGTGTGCAATATATTATTTTCGTGATCATAGCGAATTCTCCTTGAACAGGCGTTAACTCCAAAAAGTGAGCAACAAATACAAAAAGGGACGGTGCATGTATATCATGCACGACGGTCACCTTTACTCCGGGGATCCTGAGCAACTCTTGGCGGGGTTACAGGATTCCCGTTATTTTTCTCCTACAGTCGTAATTAGATATCACCTCCTTTCCTATGTTTAAAAGATGTTATCTCACTCGAGCTTTATTCTACCCAAGTCCTTTCGTTCACCTGCGGTGATATTAAACAAAGTATCCACATTTAAGGTATCTGTCATTATCTTATGTGAAGCAACATCTTTAGTATGGAGATCAAATTCACCTTCAGGAATATCGTGCAATACAAACCTGTTGTTGTTATCAAGACTGTCCAGATAGGGAGAACCGGGGATATACACCGGAAGGTCTTCACGTAATATATCGAATGTATCGCTAACCACTCCTGTTACCGAACCAACCGGTTTCAGCGGAAGGATTACCGTATCCGGTTGTGCGGAAGGGGTTGAATTTATGCCGCTGAAAAAGGCCCCGGTACCCGGGACGGCACTAAAAGAAAGTACATTATATATTCCCGAATCGAGCACGCCGGAAACAAAACGTCCCTTGTCATCGGCGATCATCGATGTGTCGAACCCCGAATCATTATAGGGTATATAATCGCTGCTGTATATTCCGATCGCTGAATATGGATTCGAAGTCCCTTCGATACGGCCACAGGATGAAATGACCGTTGCAGAATTCGGCGTTTCCGAACCACTGCCGTCGGAGGTCTGCACAGGCGCATTGGAGCAGGAAATTTTGAGAAGAACGGTAAGGATCAATGCACAGACCAGCAGTCGTCCACAGCATCTGTCAACCAGCATTATCAATATCCTCTCTGCAAACATGGGTGACCGGAAAGGCCTGAAAATTTATCTGGTACACGCCGCTGATATTAGAATCATTATTGGCGATCTCCATAAGTTTTCTGCGAAAATGTTGTATCGCTTCGGCAACTTCCTTAAAACCTCCTTCAGACAGACTCAACGTTAAAGTCGATATTTCTCTTTTTTCCTTTGGAAACCGCACCAGCGCGTCTTTGGCAATATCCATCATCGATATCTGAAAATTCCTGATCGCCTGTTTCTGAATATCCGTGCCCGCGGTAATAAATACATCCGCCAGCTCAAATCCGCCGTCGGAAGTGGTTTTGATAATACCTAGTTTCTCGAGAAGATCAATGGCCTGTTTTGCCTCGGAAGGCTTGATACCGGGAACAAGCATTTTCGCGATCGCTCCGGTATCGTGAGGCCTGGGGAAAAAATGAAGCAGCTCCCGGATAACCGTATGATACCACACGCTATAGAATGTATACTGTTCCTGCGACAACGGCGCAGCTTCGGGATACTTTTTCTGCTCCAAGAGCTTATCAAAATACAGGCGTTTCGCTTCATGGCTGCGTGCCTGACAAAAACGAACAAGAAGCTCAAAATATTCGGTGCTCTTTTTATCCAGTTCCAGAACCTCCGAAAGCCTGAGCACCTGCTCCGGGGAGATATTTCGTTTGCCCTTAAGCACCTTGGAAAAAAGACTCGGATCTATCCCTGCTTTTCCGGCAAGAGCACGGGAGGAAAGACGGGAAGCGGTTTTCTGCTTTTCTGCAAGTATGTCCATCAAGAACTGTCTATAATCAAAATATTCGAATACACCCGACATCTAAGCTTCCTATTTCTGCAGATAAAAATGCAAGCATTTTTCTTTAATGCGTGGACATTTTGTCCACATTGTGAACCTGCATTTAACGATTAGAATTAAAATACATATGTTTCAGGCCTACAGTACAGTTCCAGAACAAATTTTTTGTCCATAGGATGTGAGCTTTAATTTCCAACAGCGATAGAGAGCAAAGGCGTACCGCGCTCAGGTGTCTTTTGACATGGGAAAGATATGGAAATTGATATGATATACCCGGTCGGGATTTGTATCTTCCCGCGCAATACTGAGAATCTGTTGCCGACATTCCCTGATCTTGTCGGTTACCTGTTTGAAGGATTTTTCGGAGATGCTTATTGTCATGGTGGATAATTCACGTTCGTTTCTGGGGACCTTATCCATGGCATTCCTGGCAAGATCCATGGTCTGAATATGAAAATCACTGATTGCCACCGAATTAGCCGTATCACCGGTACTGATACACCGTTCCTCGGGTTCCCAGAAGTCCTTGGGGCCCTTTCTGATAAATCCAAGTTTGGCGAGAAGATCTATGGCGCTCTTTGCCTGGCTCTGAGTAATTGAGGGATAGACCATCCGGGCAAGGGATTTGAAATTATTTTTGAATTTGAAAAAGGTAAGAAGTGCCCATATGGCCGAATGATACCATCTGGAGTAAAACTCAAATTTGTGAGGCTGAATTATCTTCACATTCTTATGCATGAATCTGGAGATATCCTGTAGACGATAGCGCTTCTCCTGTTCATCCGTTGCCTGTGTGAATTTTGTAATCAGCAAAAAATATTCGGTTTCCCTTTTATTCAAACCGAACGTCTTTGCAAGCCTGAGGACTATTTTCTCGGATATTTTCATCCTCCCCTGGATTATATGAGTAAAGAGGCTGGGGGATTTTGATCCGAGGCGGGAATTTATATACCGGTGGCTGAAATGGGGATCCTCGAGTTTCCGTTTGTGATAGGCATCCAGAAGAAATAATCGATGGTCGGTATATTCATAAATATCAGGCATAAGTGGGCTTGTTCATCAAATTCAAATCCTGTTAGTTCTCTTCTAAATATATTATTAATGTGTTTGGCCAAACAACCATAATAAACCAAAGACCTCAAATCAACACCGTTCTGTGGTGAATTCATCGGCGGATTTCAGGAAAAAACCACCGAAACATCACTCCATCATTCCAGTACTCCACTACTCCATTGAAAGTCAATTTTGAACAGGGACTAATCACCCCCACATATCCTGCTGGCCGGTGACAATTGAGTCGAAATCATGGGCGGTCCACTCGAGAATCGAATCGGCGATTGGTTTGAGCTGAGTGTCGATATAGTGGTTGTAATCCAGCGGTGCGGTCCTCTTTTCTCTGGGCTGGGGACCTTCTCTGGTGATATAGTAGGCAATACTGTGTCTGGGTGAATCCAGAAGTCGGGCTGCCTGCACATGGGGCGGAGCATGACCGGCATAGTCGTTCAGAGACTTGCGGAGACGTTTCCGGTAGACCAGCTTGTCATCGAAGATGCCCTCTTTCACTTTTTTGACTACCGAAAGGATATACTCTTCAACAGGCTTCCCGGTAAATACCCGCATATATATTTCGTGCTGAAATTCCTTTGCCAGTGCTGTCCAGTCGGAACGGGCCGATTCGAGGCCTTTGAAATGGAGGATTAATTTTCCGTTCTGTTCCACCGCGCCGCAGTACCGTTTTTTACTTCCCTGGGTCCCGCCTCTGAGGGTGGGCATGAAAAAGTGACGGAAATGGGTTTCGAATTCGAGTTCAAGTGTCGAATAGGCCTTGAACCGCTCCCGGATTTCATGGCGGAGCCATGCGGTAACCTCTGCGGCAATCTCTGCGCCGATCTCACCGGCCCGGTCTTCAAACCCTTTACCCAGGAGAATGAAGAGTGAGTCTGTATCACCGTAAATGACATCATACCCGGTCGTTTTTTCGATATGCCTAACTGTCTCTTTTAAAATGTGCCGCCCCGTACCGGTAATTGTATCGGCAAGGTCATGGGAAAAGAACCTGCAGGCAGGGGTGCCTAAAACTCCGTAAAAGCTGTTCATAAGCAGCTTGATTGCCTGTGACAGATAGGGATTACCGGCCTTTTTGGCTTCCGCCCGCGCAATCATCAGCTCGGAGATGATTTTCGGCAATATGGTCTCTTCACGGGCAAAACTCGGTCCTACCGGACCGGTGATCCGCTTATCCGATTTCGAGGCATACCCCAGCGGATCGATCATGAAGGTCATAATTATTGACGGATAGAGACTCCTGAAATCGCATACCAGTACATTTTCGTAGATCCCCGGTTTTGACTCCATGACATAGCCGCCCGAGAGTGGGACCGCAGGTTTTTCCACATCAGCAACATCACGGGCAACATACCCTGCCCGGTGGAGCCGGGGAAGGTAAAGATAATCGAACGCGGCAATACTTCCTCCGGGGCGGTCGAGGAGATGCCCCGACCGCTTGACACGTTCAACAGCGTTGGGAAGGATTTTTGTTGTTTCGAATATCTCCCGGGTTAAAACAGCATCTTCGATATTGTACCGCGCAAGCAACAGCTTATCCTGTGCAAAGAGCCGATTGATCTCATCGATCTTCTCCCTGTCGGTTTTGGTGATAATCTTGTGCTTGCCCAGAAGTGTTTGAGCGACATGCTCCAACGAATACTCTTCGAAGGTACTGTAATGGGTGCGAAGCATGACCGGGATATCGAGAACAACCCGTCCGGGGACCCGGGCGATACGGCGGACCGTATCTCCCTGACCGACCTCGATCACCGCAGCAACCGATTCCCGCCCGATACGAAAGGGAATTTTATGCAGTTCACATCGCTCCTGAACGACCCGTAAATCAAAATCAACAATGCTCCATCCGATAATAACATCCGGATCTTCCTTCCGCAAAGCATTAAATGCCTTCTTTAAAAGATCGACTTCATCGCTGCAAAAAACGATTTCCGGTCTGTTTTCCATGTCGCCGATAATAAAAGCGCTGTTGTTCCGCCCCGAGAAGGCGATACTGTACAGTTGGCCGGTATCTGCATTGGTTTCGATATCCAGTGACAATACCCGCAAGTTAAACGGCACGTCTTTACCCCTGATATGAGGATTGCGGACTTCGAGATGATGTGCTTTTTCGGGGTAATCGCATCGCATCTCGAACCCGCCCTTTACAGACCGCTCCATGAGATAGCGGTCGACAGGATGGACATCCGATTCAAAGGCGGGTATACCCTGCGACCGAAGAAGCCGCACACATTCGAGATAAGACGCCCAGGTGGAAAAGTAGCAACAATCCACCGACGTGCCGTCCATTGCACGAAGCCCCCGGTCTGCCCGTTCCGCACACAGGCGGGTCAGCGACGGCGGAACACTTTGCGGTACAAAAAAAAGCGGACGGTAATTATCGATTACTATTCGTGCCGTTGCACCGCTGGTGGTAACTGCATGGAATGTCATTTCGAAGGTACCCCGAAAATCCCGGTGAGACCGGGTCAGGAGAAAACAATCGACCGTATCATGAAAATTCATTATAAAAAATCCTTAACCTGTTCAGCCATGCCTTTCGGGGCCGTCTTTTCACCTACATCGACATACAGGATATCCGCCCCGGCATTGGCATAATAGTCACGCAGCGGCAGGGTCTCGCGTTCGAACGATTCGATTTTTTTTCTGAATATGTCAATCGAACCGTCACCCCGCGCTCTCCGGTTTTCATGTCCCTCGCCCCGATCGGCCAGACGTTTTCTCTCCAAAGCAACTTCGGGCGAACAGGAAAGACAGATTACTTTCCCTACCACCACCCCCATACGGGCAAGCCCCTCTGCCTGCCTCTGGTGACGGGGTATTCCGTTGAGGAGCAGCAGGTCGTGTTCCCGATTGAAGCCCCTGCTATTCAGAAACCATTCGATAATCCGGCGGGCAATATAAAAATGCGCATCATCAAGCAATGTACCATCAAGAACGGTCCGCACATAAGCCCGGTCGCCTGCATCAAAACCATAGGAAAGATCATCACGGGCAATCCGGCGGAGATGCTCTCCGAAATCAAGATGGTGCCGCCTTTCGGACCGGCCGCTGCAGCTATAGCACAGATATTCTCCCAGGGGAGACTTGCCCGCATTCGAATGTCCCATAATACAGAGAGCGGTTACCGGACACGGGACAGATGCACATTCCGATGATACCATTTTTTTCATAGGCGCCAGGTAACAACTTCGGGTTCATGCAACATGGTTCCGGTGCCACGCGACAACATCGGCATAGGGAACCTTACCTCCGAAAATATCAAGAGCACTTCCGATAGTGGCATCGACCCGGTCACCCCCCTCTGTCAGAATAATCTCCAGATCTTCAAGACCCCGTATCCCACCCGCATAGGTTACCGGAAGAGGAGAACAATTACCGAGCAGTGCAACAAGCTTCTTCTCGATCCCCTGCTGCTTCCCCTCCACATCGGCGGCATGAACCAGAAATTCACTACAGTATTTCGATAATTCGGCCAATGTATTTTGAGTGATTTTCATTGAAGAAAGCTTCTGCCATCGATTCGTGGCAACAACATAGTGATCACCCATTTTCTTACAACTCAAGTCCAGCACAAGACGGTCTTTGCCCACCGTGGATACTATCCGCTCAAGATTATCCCGATTGATCGTGCCGTTGTTAAAGACATAGGAGGTTACGATAACATGGGATGCCCCGGCATCAAGAAAAACATGGGAATTATCGGGCGTTATTCCACCGCCGACCTGCATTCCTCCGGGATACGCCGCCAGGGCTTCACAGGCAGCCTTTTCATTGCCCGGACCCAGCATGATAATGTGACCACCCAGCAGATTGTCTTTACGGTATAATCCGGCATAAAAGGCTGGCGGCTTTTCCGACTCGAAATTGGTGACAAGACCATTCCGGTCGGAATCGGAAAGTGTGCTTCCGACAATCTGTTTCACGGTACCGTCATGAAGGTCTATGCAGGGACGAAATCTCATGCTGGGAAACTCCGGTCAAAAATGGAGTAATGGAGTAGTTACTCTATCGTTTAAAATAAACTCAGGACACCCGGAAATACATCTCCCTACTATTTGACTGATATCGGGTCGAAATACATTTTAAATAGTATAGTTTTCTCAAAACCATTGCGAAAGGAGCGGTCATGCATTTCAAACGACTCATCGGGGTAGCGCTGGCGATTGGAATTCTGGGGTGTTCACAAGAACTGACCGAACAGGTAGTCGAAAAACATCCTGATGGAAGTCCCAAGAAAATCCAGTGGTATCAGGGATCACCAAACAATATCCGTAAAATTGTTATCTATTTTCCGGGTGGGCAGGTCCAGTCGATCCAGCATATGGAAAATGGTGACCCCGACAGCACGACCGTGGTCTATTACGATAACGGGAATAAATACAGGGAGTGCATGTATAAAGAAGGAAAAAAAGACGGTAAGGATATAACCTGGTACAAAAACGGGCAGATAAAGAGCGAAGGTGAATTTGTCAACGATACGGCAATCGGGACTCACAGGAATTATTTCGAAGACGGCAAAACAGCATCGGAAGTCACCTTTGTTAACGGCAAAAAAGAGGGTGAAGAAATTGTTTATATGCCCGATGGAAACAAAAAGAAACTGATCACCTACAAAAACGGCGATCGGAACGGCCCGCTCAAAGTCTGGTACGACAACGGCAATCTCGAAAAAGAGGAAATGTATAAAGACAATACACTCCATGGCCCCTATGCGCTTTATTACGAAAACGGCAATATGTCCGAGAAGGGCACCTATTTCGAAGGTAAATACCATGGAGAGCGCTACAATTATAATTCATCGGGCCGTCTTGCCGGTAAAGTTGAATTTGAAAAGGGCAAGCAGATCGGTGGAACCGCCTATTAACGGTCATTTCTGGAGGGCTTTTCCCCTCACTCGGAAGGTACCGCCAGATGGAGGATCTCCTGCTGCAGTTCCCAATGGGTGATCTGGGAGACATTTTTATTATTGATCAGGAGTGCAAAGGCCCAGGTTTTTTCGGGCATCAGCACATACCCGGCCAGCGTACTGACACCGTGATCATTGAGGGTACCGGTCTTTGCCCGCATAATACCTTTGAGCCGTGACCGGGCAAACCGGTCTTTAAGGGTACCGTCAACGCCGGCAACCGACAGGAGGGAAACATAATCGGGAGCGTATTCTTTTTTCCCGTGCGCATGCCTGAGCAGGGCGACCACCTGCGCAGGTTTCAGACGATTCACCTTTCCCATCCCTGAACCGTTTTTTATTACCGGCGTACCAGGCAGTCCGTTATCTTTCCACCACTCAAGCGCTACCCTTTCTCCCCCTTCCCATGAACCGGGAATCGAATCGTTTTCTGCAGCGATGGTTTTGAAAATCATCTCGGCGGCAAAATTGCTGGAGTATTTGAACATGTGGCGGAGATATTCTGTGAAAGGAAGCGATTCGAAGGTATAGAAAGGACCTCGTTTCTCCAGTGAATCGGGTACTTTTTCGTGGCGCACGGTGCCGGCGAGGGTTATCTTGCTCTTATCAAAAAGCCCCTGAAGCGTATTACCGAAATTTTTCCAGCTATGCCATGTCTTTCTGAATATATACCGGGGTTCGGCATCCACATGCATACTTCCATACACAAACACCCCGGTCCGGTCATCGACCTTCTCGGTTTTCACCTCGATTTTATCTCTCCTGAGTGGTGCGATCGTTTTTGCAGTCGCAACAAGGTGAACATCCTTAAGTGGAGGGAAGAGATCGACCTGCACCGGAGCGCCAACCGTATCACCGGGGCGAACGTGAATCGCGACACAATTGAATCCTGCCGAGAGCGCCCCAATGGTTGCTTCATACGACCTGCTCGTTTTTTCTTCACCAAATCCCGGTCCGCAGAAAACCGAATCAAAAAAGAAATCATCAAGCACAAGATCCTTACGAATGGATGTAATTCCCAGATGGGAAAGATGCTGCACAAAAAGCCACATCCGTTCCACCAGAAATCCCGGATCCCCTCTTCCCTGAATATAAAGGGTACCATCAAGCTCACCGCTTTCCCGATTCAGATCGCCGTCGATATAAGCATTGGTTTGAAAGGTGTAATCAAGTCCCAGGAGTTCGAGGCCCATTGCGCCGGTCACCAGTTTTGAAACAGATGCCGGAATATAGAATGAATCGGCATTTACTGCAACAATCGTCTTCCCCGATGAAACATCCTGAATGCAAACACCAACCGAACCGGAAGGATAATCTTTTTCGGCAATAGCTGCGGTAATTTTCCTGAAAAGCGCAGACTTGCCCTGGGGAGGAGACGCCAACAGGGGTTCTCGAAAGAGAAGGAGAATAACAAGGGCAAAAACAAGGTTAAGCGGGCGCATTAAAAAAAAACCTTCCTAAAATGGCAATTCCTGTTTCCTCGGCCCTGATAGAATATGTATTTTATGAACCTGTAATCAGCAATGTTTATGACAATATACCAGGAGAAATAAAGCATGCCGAAATTTTCAATTGCCTTTGTAACCCCGGAAGTAAAAAACCCTTTGCGTCATCGGATCATCGAAACCGAGAATCAGGATACTGCGCTTCGTAAATTCTTTTCCGAAGAAGTTCAGGGGTTCTATTCCGAAGATGATCAGGGTTTCTATTATTTCAAAGAAGATTTCTTTGACAAAACAAGCGGCGGTGGAAGTATAATACAGTGCGATTAATGTAATCGTGCTCAGCATTATTTTCAGATTGCACTACAATAAATGCTCTCTTGCAAGTTCAGCTTCAAAAGAGCATTATTCTTTTCCCTTACTGCCTCGAAAAATAAAATGACCTTTCCGGTCTCCGGTCTCACTCAACACCCATCTCTTTGATTTCGGAAACGAACTCGCCTTTATCACTGAACTGACGATACACCGATGCAAACCTGATATAAGCGATATCATCTAAAAGCCTCAACTCTTCCATTACGAGTTTTCCGATCTCCTGGCTGGGCACTTCGATTTTGGCAAGTTTTTCGACCCGGTCGAGGATCCTGTCGACAACACCTTCCACCTGTTTCTTGCCGACCGGCCGCTTTTTGCACGCGGTTTCAATACCCTGCAGGAGCTTCTGACGGTCAAAAGGCTCCCGCCGCTGATCATTCTTGACAATGGTCAAAGGGGCGGTCTCGACATATTCATAGGTGGTAAAACGTTTTTCACATTTCAGACACTCCCGCCGTCTCCGGACAGCGCGCCCCTCCCTGCTTGAACGCGAATCAACAACTTTGTCCTGCTCATACCCGCAAAAAGGACATTTCATTCAACTTCTCCCGTTAAATTGACATCTTCTTTTCAATCAATGACTGATGATTTCATTGAAATAAAAGGATCACTATATATTGTATTTATTATAATATACCATACAATTTGTGCGCGTTCAAGATTTTTGGCTTAAAAAGAGCTCTGAATGCGGGGCTGTTAAAACTCTTTGGTTACAGCGAGGCGGTATCGGGTAAATGCCTGATTTTTTGATGGTTGGACAGAAAAGCTGGAGCGAATGCCCTTATATTTTGTTGAAACCCGGGCATCGATAAAGGCAACGACCCGATTGAGGAGCATTCCTACCAGGAAGAAATTTGAGGTCACATGATACCGGGTCGCCCTCGAACGGAGTTCGTTATACTCTTCTCTGAGAGAGTCGTTAGGCCATCGCCATTGGAGGTTATCCCCAACATATTTCAGCGATCCGATATCATCGGTACGATTGAGTTCAAGTATCCGATTATACTCGTCGGAATCCATGAATTTTCCCACATTCTGCCAGAAGAAATCATCTGCTCCTGTTCCGCCCGGCACACCGGCATACTGCCACGCGTAAACTTCAGAGTCGAAAAAAAGCTTTCGGGAATAAGACTCCGAATAGGCCAGGCCGAAAATAAAAAAAGCTTCTGCAGTAAAATAGGCGATTGCCCGCCGCGGTTTTCCGAGGTACTGATGTCCCAGGCCGGGCAGGAGTATGGAAGCAAACATTGCCGTCCCCGGTTTTTTATCCGGCTCCTTGTAGGCAAAAATATCGATGCTGTCGGTTTCGACCTCTTCATCGATGGTAACCTGGGCCCGGAGGGTCGAAATACTACCCAGCAGGAGTGCGGTAACAAGTATCTGTTTTAACGTTGCTCTCAAAATTTGTACCTCAATGCGCAGCCGATTACCTTTTCCGAACCGGTATTGACCCACTGCTGATCAAGATCGATTCGCTGCCAGAAACTCTGCCTGCCTAATAGCATCTCATTATGCCGCTTCGCCGTGATACCGGCATCAATAGCACTGACAATGTGGTTTGCAATCATCAGATAGAGAATCGTACCGGAAATTCTGAACTGTTTGTTTTTGTCGTAGACGATATCTTTATATTGATTATAATAGCCGGAAAAGCCATACTTGCTCTGATCGTTCTTAGGATCCATTTTACCGCCCACACGTCTGTCGAGCTTGAAAGGAACGCCGTTTTCCAGATGCGGAGCTTCGGCGCTGCTGGTGGTTATAACCGTATCGCCCGAGATATAGACGGTGTCACCGGCAACACTCTGTGGATCGGCGATCTTTTCTCCCAGCGTTCCATATCCATGATCGGTGTCCAGGCGGGGAACACAATCAGTCCACCCCTGAACATAGCCGTGCCATTCGACCATTGCATAAAATTCTTCATTTTTTGCCGCATAATGCTTTTTCAGGGTATCAGGCTGGTATCCATACCCGAAATAACTGTCGAGAACCGTATCGGCATAGGTACGTTCGAGTTGTGAACTCTGATAGCGGTCTTCCAGCTTGGTTTTCAGTGTAGTGTAGTATGATTCGAACCTGGAAAAGTCGAAATATTTATCGGCATGCTCCCGGGCGTCTTTGTCGCGCTCCAGTCCTTTGCGATAGTAGGCGACACTGGCTCCCACAACACCGATTTCAACGGCTGCGAAAAGACCGGTTTTCCAGTATTTTTTTGCATAGGCCTGTCCAAGTCCGGGCACGAAAAGTGACATAAGCATGGCAAGCTTGGGAGAACGATAATCTTCAAGATTACGGGCGAAATTTATGGACCGGGCTTCTTCAACCTTGACAGGAGCAACAACAACGGCTTGGGTATCGACAACCGGCGGGATGCTTTCCAGAGCAGCTTCAACAGCCTCCTCCGGCACGGTTTCTTCTTCGACAATTCCACCCTCTTCTTCGGTGACAATCACCTCCGGACTGCTCTCCTCCACGAGAATATCATCTTCTTCCGCACCCACCTCTTCCTCGCCGGCAGACTCTTCCTCCCGCCCTTCTTCAACAAGGATATCATCGATGTCGATTTCATTATCGGAAGACTTACGCAATGGTTTTTCTTCGGGCTCCGGCACCGGAACCTCATCCACCGCTTCCTGAGCCTCTTCCATGGTTTCTTCGGCAACATTTTCAGCGGTCTCCCCGGCAGCATCCTCCACGATCTCTTCGGATTCCATTTGGGTATCAACCACCGTTTCCTCAGATTTCACTTCCGGAGACGGCGCCTCGGGTAGAACTTTATCCGCTTTTTTCTCTTCTTCTTCAACAATTAATTCTTCATCTAATTCTTCATCGACTATTTCTTCGGCCTGGGCAAGAAGCATATCGCTTTGACGGAATAATTCGGATACATTGCCTGAGCTGGTGTTCGAATGAGCGGCAAAAAGAGGAAAGCATAAAGAAACGGCGCAAAGAAAGAAGCAAAAGGATTTTGTCATGAGAGACCTACGGAACAGCTAATGGTTACCGGGAGCTAAAGCTCGAGCACATCACGCATAGAATACAATCCGGGTTCCTTTTGTGCAAGCCATTTTGCGGCAAATACTGCCCCCTGGACAAAGGTTGCCCGGCTCTGCGCCATGTGTCGAAGTTCTATTTTTTCGTTGGCGCCTGCGAAAAGCACCGTATGATCACCAACAATTTCTCCTCCGCGAACGGCATGCATACCGATTTCTTTGTTTGTTCGCTCGCCGATCATACCGGAACGGCCGTGGCGAACAGTATCATCGTAGGAAAGACCGAGTGCCGATGCGGCTATTTCTCCAAGCCGGCGGGCGGTTCCCGAGGGAGAATCTTTTTTATGACGGTGATGAGCTTCGATAATCTCGATATCAAACTCATCTTTCAACCGGGTTGCGGTCTGTTCCACAAGGTAAAAAAGAAGATTGACACCAAGGCTCATGTTCGGACTCAATACAACAGGAATTGCAGTGCTGATTCGCTCAAATGAAGCAATCGCGGCATCGCTGAGACCGGTAGTACCGACAACAACTCGCGTATTTTTTCCTTCGACTTTTGACAAAAACGAATCAACCGCATCACGTAAGGCAAAGTTGATGATGACCGCATTTTCACAGGGAACATCATCAATATCGCCGGAAACCGGTACTGATATGGTTCCTTTGCCCAGTGCTTCGCCATAATCGATGCCGCTGAGCGGGTGATCGGGAATTTCAACACACCCGGCAAGCTTCAGCGATGGATCATTTAAAACAATCGAGCCGATTTCACGGCCCATTCTTCCAAGCGCACCGACAATTATAACGTTTAATGGCATAGGGGTTACCCTTTTATTTTATCTACATTACTCTCATTGAGTACGGTGATGAGTTTCTGTTTATTGTTTTCACTCATCGGAGTCAGGGGAAGACGAAGTGGACCTGCTGCCAGGTTAAGGTAGTTCATGGCGGTTTTTACTGGAATCGGGTTGGACTCAAAAAAGAGTGCTCGGCAAATCGGCAACAATTTTTCGTGGATTTTTAATGCACCGGCACTGTCCCCCTGCAGATACAGGGAAATCATTTCCGACATGGCATCGGGAAGAATATTTCCAACCACCGAAATCACGCCTTTGCCGCCACAGGCGATTATGGGGAACGTCAAACCGTCATCACCCGAAAGGATGGTTAACCGGTCCCCACACCGGCGATGAATCTCGGATATTTGCCCCACATCACCGCTCGCTTCCTTAACTGCGACAACATTCTGGAGTTCGCAAAGTCGCTCGACAGTTTCGGGAAGAAGATTGGTCCCGGTTCTTCCGGGAACATTATATGCCACCACGGGGATATCCACCTCGTCGGTGATCACTTTATAATGCTGAAAGAGGCCTTCCTGGGTCGGTTTATTATAGTAAGGAGTGATACATAATATAGCATCGGCCCCCTGTTCCCGGGCGTGCCGGGCGGCCTTGATCGACTCGGCGGTGTTGTTGGACCCTGCACCGGCGATAACCTGCACTCTTTTTTTGGCTTCATCGATGGCGATATCGACAACACGATTGTGCTCTTCCCATGAAAGGGTAGCCGATTCTCCGGTCGTTCCGCAGGGAACAACCCCGCTGACTCCTTTGGAGATCAGAAATTCGATATTCGAACGTAACCCGTCTTCGTCAACAGCACCGTCGGACAAAAAAGGTGTCACCAAAGCGACATAACATCCTTTAAGCTCCATATATATTCCTCATTTTCCTCATTGGCTTGAATTGAAAAAAAACAAATTGGGTCAGCTGCCCTGATCTTTTACAACCCAGACTTTCAAATGGGCAATAACATCTTTGTAAAGATCGATATCGATGGTATAAACACCGAGCTGTTTGATCGGCTCTTCAAGCATAACCTTGCTGCGTTCAATATCGAACCCTTCCTTTTTAAGGAAATCACAGATTTCCTGGGAACCCACCGAACCATACATTTTGTCTTCTTCACCAACCTTCACCGGAATAGTACAGGGAACCTTTTCGATCTTTTGGGCCAGCTCCCCGGCTTCCTTGATCTTTTTGCCTTCACGCTTTTCGTTTACCTTTTTTGCCTCGGCAACGGCTTTGCGGTTCCCCTCCGTGGCCAGCACGGCAATTCCGCGAGGAAAGAGGAAATTACGCGCATAGCCCTCTTTGACAGAAACAACATCCATTGTTTTGCCGAGCTTTCCATAATCCTGTTTTAAAATTACATCCATTGTATTGTACTCCAATCTGGTATGAAAACGTTATTCCTGTATTACCTGTGCCTGTGATCGCCGGCACATTCTTATCCATGGATATTTTCGGCCACAAAGGGCAAGAGCGCCAGATGCCGCGCCCGTTTGACTTCCCGGGCCACTCTCCGTTGATGCGTTGCACAAGTGCCTGTAGTCCGTTTCGGCATTATTTTGCCTCTGTCGGTAACGCCATTTCGTAATACATCGGAATTTTTATAATCGGGTTCAACCCGATTGGCACAATACCAGCATGATCGTTTAACTCTGGGACCTTTATTATATCGTGGCATAATTTATTTCTCCTCCTCGTTCGATTTTGCAGTAATTGTATTCGCTGAGGATTGCTTTCCTTTAGGATTATTTTTTTTATCAGGCTCCCGAACGATTGTCAGGTGACGCAAAATATTCGAGTTAAGCTTGAAAGCCCGATCCATTTGTTCGGCTACATTTTTGTCGCTTTGGAATTGAAAAAGAGAATAATGACCGCTTCTCTTTTTGTTGATTTCGTAGGCGAGACGGCGATTTCCCCAATGATCGAGTTTTTCGAAATCACCGTTTTGTTTGATCAGATCTTCAACTTTCTTTTGTTCCTGTTGAAGGACTTCGCTTGAAAGTGATCCATCAAAAACAACCACTGTTTCATAGGGTCGTTTCACATTAAACCTCCTTTGGACTTATGGCCCCGGGTTTTTTCGACAGGATTAATCCGGGACAGGATGAAAAAAAATCAGGTATTATATTTATTCATTGTTGCATCGATTCCATTATTGAAAAAGAAGAGTACGGCTTCGGAAGCCCGATTTATTGCCGAAGCAATAATTGTTTCTTCTTCTGCCGAGAATTCTCCTAAAACGAAATCGATAGTACTTGTTCCCGCGGGAACCTTTCCGATTCCGAATCGCAATCGGGGAAAATCTTTACCGACCGATCCAATGATCGATTTCAATCCGTTATGGCCGCCGGCAGAACCACCGCGCCGTAAACGAACTACTCCAGGGTCAAGATGCAGATCATCGGTTATTACCAGACACGAGGATAAGGGAAGCCGACAGCGTTCTAACCAGTTTTTAAGGACAGGACCGCATCGATTAACATAGGTAAGCGGTTTGATACAGAGAATCGACCTGCCCTCCGGGCTTGTTCCCCATGTAATCTGCGCCTGTTTCAACCGGCGATTCCCCTTGATATCGAGTGATCGGCAGAGAGTATCGACTACTCTGAAACCGATATTATGACGGGTGTCACTATAACGAATACCAGGGTTGCCGATACCGAACACACAATATTCGATCCCTTTTGGCAGATATTTAGTTAAACCAAAAATTTCAAAGATCCGCCACATAGTTATATCACCGGCTTCCGGGACTCCAGCATCCTGTTACCGGATAATTTCTTTTTACTGCCGGGCTTATGCAGTTTTGGCTTCTCCGCCTTCTTTAGCTTCTCCACCGGCAGCACCTTCCTCTACAGCACCTTCTTCAGCTTCGGCTTCTTCTTCCTTCGCTTTGGTCGGCGGTGTTACATTGGCGATCATTTCCTGCAGAGAACCTTTGATTTCAGCATCGGTGACACTTAAATCCGAGAGATGAATCGATTCGCCGATATGAAGACCGGAAACATCAACCACTACTTTTTCGGGGATATTCATGGGAAGACATTCAACGGTAATGGTTTTTACCGGATGTCCCAGAATGCCACCCTGCTCTTTGACACCAACAGGTGTACCGGATATTTCCACCGGTATTTCGACTGTGACTTTCTCATCCATTGATACATGCTGGAAATCCAGGTGAAAGATATGTCCCGGTATAATCGGATCTCTCTGAATTTCCTTCACAATAGCAATCGAATCCTTTTCACCTTCCAGGTTCAGGTCGATAAGATGGGAAACATTTCCGGCACGGAGCAATACGCCAAACTCCGGAACACTGACTTCAATACTTTTCGTCTCCCGATTGTTTCCGTAATAAACAGCCGGAATCCATCCACTTTCTCTGGATTTTCGGGCGCTCGATTTTCCCTGATAAGTTCGGATGCGCGCGGTTAGCTTTTCGATATTCAAGCTAGTTCCTCCTTTATAAGTACGCTTTGTATCGTATATTCTATAAAAATGGCTGGGGCGGGAGGATTCGAACCTCCGAATACATGGACCAAAACCATGTGACTTGCCGCTTGTCGACGCCCCAACATTCGAGATATAAGCTTCTAAAAATAGTATTTGGGTATACTGCAGGTAAAAAGGATCTTTTATTGTCCGGAATACAACGGGCATTTTCCATTTCCGGAAAACACCCGCCATGTATAAAAAATCTTCAGGAATATGTGAGGCATCTATTCAGCGTGAGCAGGGATCTCTTTTTCATGATGAAAAGCTTCCCGCTCTTCAGCCTGACCGGATCTGTTCAATTCCTGCTCAAATTCGTCCAATACTCTGTCTTCGATGGTCTTCCTCATTTCGTTATTAATAGGATGTGCAATATCGTGATAGGTCCCATCCTTATGCTTCCTGCTGGGCATCGATACAAAATAGCCATCCGAACCATTAATGATCTTTAAGCCACGCACAACAAAGCAATTGTCAAATGTAACGCTTGCAAATGCTTTAAGCTTTTCTTCACTTCGCAAACTTATTCTTACTTCAGTTATTTCCACTGTAAGCCTCCTCGTTAATTACACTCTCGGCTGCCCGCTATATTTCGGCAAGAGAAGCAGCCACGACATTCTTTTACGGCTTTTGCCGTTACAACATCCTTTCAGCATTTCTGTTAAAAGACGCATTTCTATTGGCTACAACCCTCCCTCCATTGAAGAATTACCGTAACACCAGCATATAAATACTGACCATCGGTTATATGATATTTTGTTAATTTAGTTAAATATGTTGGATTGCATAAGGGTCATGCAAGGAAAAAATGTTGTTTTTGTACATTATTATATATGATCTTTTTTGGGCGATTTGAAAATATTCTATGAAAAGAGTGTTTAGTATTGTGAGACGGGGAGGAAAAAGATGTATTTTATTTTATTCTCTGCCCCGAACAGGCAGTAAATATCCTATTTATTTTAACGTTATTTTGTTATGGCACAACCACATAAAGATCTTCTGACACTCCTTGATTATACCGGCGATCAGATTGGCGAAATACTTTCGATTGCGCAGAATTTGAAAAAGGACAGGCTTCAGCGGGAACCGGATATCTTGCGAGGGAAAACCGGGGTTTTGATATTCGAGAAGCCATCTTTGCGAACACGAATCACCTTTGAAACTGCGTTGAACGAACTCGGGGGCCATGCGATCAATCTCGAATCCAGGATGGTGCAGCTCGGTAAACGCGAAACAGTTGATGATGTTGCCCGGAATCTCGAACGATGGGTTCATCTGATAATCGCCAGAACCTATCTTCACTCAACCGTTGTTCAACTCGCCCGGGCCTGTTCTATTCCTGTGGTAAATGCCTTAACCGACTATTATCATCCATGCCAGGCATTAGCCTTTGCACTCACCCTCCGGGAACATCGGGGAGAAGATGGTAGCGGGACAATTGTTTTCATTGGCGATGGTAATAATGTATGTTCATCACTTATGGCATTGGCGATGCAATTAGGATATAATTTTACATTGGCCTGTCCAAAGGGATACGAACCCCCACAAACAATCGTGGCCGCCTGTCTGGAGATAGCCAAAAAAAAGAACTGCACGCTTTCGATAACACAGGATCTTTTGCAGGCAGTAAAAAATGCAACGGTTATCTATACCGATGTCTGGACAAGCATGGGACAGGAAAATGAAGCAACGGATAGAGAAAGGATATTTAACGGCTATCAGGTAAACACCGAACTACTCTCCCGTGCCCCCGGTGATGTTCTTGTGTCTCACTGCCTTCCGGCCCACCGCGGACAGGAAATTACCTCTGAGATACTCGACTCGGCACAATCGATAGCCTTGGATGAGGCGGAAAACCGCCTCCATGTACAAAAAGCGGTAATACAGTATCTTTTATCATAACCTTCCGAGGTACATACTATGAGTGACCAACGAATTTCTTTTGGCATAAAGGCTTTAGACAAAATGCTTATGGGCGGATTGCTGCCCGGTACAGCCAACCTTATTGAAGGTGCTCCGGGTACCGGCAAAACCACCCTGGCCATGCAATTCATTTATAATGGAATCACCCAACACAACGAACCCGGTCTGATAATTACTTTCGAGGAATTCCCTCAGCAATATTATCACGATGCGCTTCAGTTCGGATGGGATTTCAAGGCACTGGAAGAAAAGGGACTTCTGAAAGTCGTTTTCTCAGATCCCCAGACAACACTGGGAGAATTCGAAAAACTCGACGGTGAGTTCGTCGAGATAATCGAAAAAATGAATATCAAACGGGTCGCTATCGACAGCATGACCCATTTCGAGTCGTTGTCCCTCGATGAATTCGAGCTCAGGGAAATAGAGCGGCAGTTTATCAATTCATTGAAGCGGGAAGAAGTGACCAGTATCCTTTTACGGGAAAACGACAGTCTCATGGGTCAAATGGATCATGTGACGAGCAAAATACCCTTTATTGTCGACTCCTATTTTCTGCTCAGGTATGTGGAGGTCGACAGTGAAATCCAGAAGGCGCTTATTGTGCTTAAAATGCGCGGAAGTCATCATCATAAAGACATCAGATGTTTCAACGTAACATCCAAAGGCATTGAAGTCGAAGCCAAGTTCGCAGGCAGGGAAGGTATCATGAGCGGTATTACCCATTCGACGCCGCAGGATGCATTTGTTAACGCATTCGGCAAAGGAAAATAACTGTGGGAAATCAGATCACAGCCTCTGAGCTTCTTCTCATTGGATATCTGATCGGCGCCACCGGCCTGGTGCTCTTTTGCTACATGATCTCTGCATTCTACCATAAAAAATTCACCGAACCGTCACCGAAACTGGGCTTCATGATCGCCCTAATACTCTGGACAGTGCTGTTTTGCAGCATTCTTATTGTCGGTAACGAATCGAAAATATTGCGTACCGCCCAGACCCTGCTTCTTATCGGTGGAAGCATTGCGGCGGGCTGGAATTCGGTATTGCTGTACTATATAATGAAAAAACCCCGAAAATAGCTCTTATGTTTTTATTGAAATACTTGTTTGTTTGCGATATGGCGGTGATCCTGCTTATGCTGCTGCTTTCATACCTGAGCAGGCGGCTTGGAGAAGCGCTCAAAATCGCACCCTATTACCGGATTCTCTACGGAACATGCATGCTTATCTTCATTGCCTTTACAATCGATACGCTGCATGGAAGTATCGGATTTACTATCTCCGAAACACTCCCTATGATTATTCGATTTGCCGCCATATTAGTTGCTGCCGGTGTTTGCTTCCGATATTGGAACTGGCTTTTTTCAGAACACCTCAAACGGTGAGGGTAATTACATGTCAAAGAAGATACTAGTTGTTGAAGACGAGAAAGACATTGCTGATCTGGTCAAGCTTGTGCTTGAAACCAGAGACTATGAAGTCCAGACGATTCTTGATCCGGAAGCTGCGTATGGAACGGCAAAATCATATAAGCCCGATGCAATCCTTCTCGATCTGCGTATGCCCAGGCTTGACGGATGGGAGGTTTTTAAAATAATCCGTAAAGATCCCGAATTCGTCGGTGTACCCATCGCGATTCTGACGGCAAAATCGGAAGGCTTTGATGAAATGGTCGGCTTGCACGTAATGAAAGCAGATGCATATATTACTAAACCATTCGGCAAACAGGAGCTAATCGATAAAACCGATGAACTTTTCAAGCAAAAAGATCAGTAACACGATACTCGTTGTTGATGACGAAGAAGATGTTTTGGATTTTCTGGCTATTTTCCTCCATTCGCTTGGATGGGATATTGCTCCCAGTTCTTCGGTATCCCATGCCATCGAGCTTCTCGAGGAACAGCCATTTTTTCTGATTTTAACCGACATTGCCATGCCCGAGATGGACGGTTACGAATTTCTAGCCGCCCTCCGCAATAAACAGGTCAATTCTGAAGTTGCCTTAATGACCGGATTCGGGTATAATCCCAAACATACTCTTATTAAAATCAAACGTATTTCAAAATGTGCTATTTTTTTCAAACCCTTCGACAAATATAAACTCGCCGAGGGCATACAACATTCATGGCTGGAGTACCACCGCGCGTTCTATCAGACCGCCCGGAAGGCGGAATTAATTTAACCCCGACTTATATTGACCCATGCATACCTCCGACATTGTTATTAAAGGTGCACGCGAGCACAATCTCAAGAATATATCCGTTACCATACCCCGCAGCAGCCTGACTGTCATTACCGGTCTGTCCGGTTCGGGAAAATCATCCCTTGCTATCGACACGCTCTATTCCGAGGGCCAGCGGCGGTATGTTGAATCGTTGTCTGCCTATGCCCGGCAGTTTCTCGGGCTTATGGAAAAACCCGATGTGGATTCCATTGAAGGCCTCTCTCCCGCCATCTGTATCGAGCAGCGAACAATCAGTCATAATCCACGCTCGACTGTCGGGACAATTACCGAAATCCACGATTATCTCAGACTCCTCTATGCCCGGGTCGGCGATCCATTCTGCTATAATTGCAGACGCCCTATCAGCCGGCAAACCGTTCAGGAAATATCCGATAAAGTTATGGCTTTTCCGGAGAAGGAAAAGTTTCAGATTCTTTCTCCCGTTGTATCGGGCCGTAAAGGAGAATACCGGGAGCTTTTCAAAAAACTCCAGAAAGACGGATATATTCGCATCCGTGTCGACAATGAAATAAGATCGCTCGACGAAGAGATTACTCTCGACAAGAACAAAAAGCATACTATCGAAGTTGTTGTTGACCGTCTTACCAACCATAAGGGTATTCGTAACCGGCTTACCGAATCCCTTGAAACGGCTCTCAAGCTCAGTGCGAATCATATGGTCATAATCGATCGTATCGGTAGTAATGAAGTCATGTTTTCGGAACTCCTTACCTGTCCGCATTGCGATATCAGCTATGATGAGCTGTCTCCCCGCATGTTTTCCTTCAACAGTCCTTTCGGCGCCTGTGAAAAATGCAGCGGTCTCGGCTATCTGATGGAAATCGACAAGGACCTTGTCGTTCCCGATCCTTCACGAACCCTGATCGGCGGCGCATTGGAACCCTGGAGTGCGACAACGAATATAGGAAGCTGGAGCCGTCAGATACTCGAATCGGTCTGCTCCCATTTCGATATCCCCATGAACCGTCCGTTTAAAGATCTTCCTGCACGGTTCAAAAAAATCATCCTTTACGGTGCGGGCAAAGAACGAATTCTCATGCGGTGGCAGTCGCGGTCGCGGGAAGGATACGGGCAGTTTAAACGGGAATTTGAAGGAATCATTCCCAACCTTGTGCGGCGATATAAGGAATCATCTTCCGAAGAAATCAGGCGGTGGATCGAAGGGTACATGACCCGGACTCCCTGTCCCCATTGTAATGGCCGTCGGCTGAGAAAAGAGAGTCTGGCGGTCCGTGTCAACGGTAAAAACATCGGTGAACTCTCCGATCTGGCTATCGAGAATCTCAAAGCCTTCTTTTCCAGTGATCTCAAATTATCTAAAAGTAGGATGCAAATCGGCCGTCAGATACTTGCGGAAATCAACCAGCGACTCGATTTTCTAATCAATGTAGGGTTATCCTACCTCTCACTGAGCAGAATGGCATCCACATTATCGGGTGGTGAAACCCAACGAATCAGACTGGCGACCCAGATCGGCTCACGGCTTACCGGGGTTATTTATATCCTCGATGAACCCAGTATCGGACTTCACCCGCGCGACAACAAGCGCCTTCTCAACACCCTTATTTCTCTGCGCGATCTCGGTAATACGGTCGTTGTTATCGAACATGACAAAGAGACAATTCTCGCCGCCGACTACCTGATCGATATCGGTCCCCGCGCAGGAACACAGGGCGGAGAAGTCGTTGCTCAGGGAACGCCGAAAAGCATTGCCAGAAATAATTCATCGGTTACCGGCGCCTACTTGTCAGGAAAGAAAACCGTTCCTCTGCCGAGAAGTCGGCGTAAAGGTTCGGGAAAGTCGATAACCCTCACCGGGGCATCGGGCCATAATCTGAAAAATATCAATGCCGTATTTCCGCTGGGAAAACTGATCTGTGTTACCGGTGTTTCGGGGTCGGGGAAAAGTACGCTGATCGACCAGACCTTGTATCCGGCCCTGGCCAGAGAGTTATATCGCTCAAAACTCACCCCCCTTCCCTATAAAAAGATAAAAGGGCTTTCGCTGATCGATAAGGTAATCGATATCGACCAGTCTCCTATCGGGCGGACACCGCGGTCAAATCCTGCCACCTATACCAAACTGTTCGATCCGATACGGAACCTTTTTGCCATGCTCCCGGAAAGTAAAATACGGGGGTATGCTCCCGGACGATTCAGTTTCAATGTCAAGGGCGGCCGGTGCGAGGCTTGCCAGGGAGACGGCCTGATTAAAATAGAAATGCATTTTCTGCCCGATGTTTATGTCGAGTGCGAAACATGCCGCGGGAAACGTTACAACCGGGAAACCCTCGAAATCACCTTTAAAGGGAAAAATATCTCCGATGTACTGGAGATGACGGTTGATGAAGCACTGGTCTTTTTCGACAAAATACCGGGAATAAAAACAAAGCTTTCGATTCTCTCCCGGGTCGGACTCGGATATATTCATCTCGGACAGCAGGCAACCACCCTCTCGGGCGGTGAAGCACAGCGGATAAAACTTGCCGCCGAGTTGTCGAAAAGAGCCACCGGGAAAACAATGTATATCCTCGATGAGCCAACAACAGGCCTTCATTTCGAAGACATTGTCATGCTCATGAATGTCATTCAGGAACTTGTCGACAAAGGCAATACGATTATCGTTATCGAACATAATCTCGATGTTATCAAATGCGCCGATCATATCATCGACATCGGTCCGGAAGGCGGTGACAGAGGTGGCCGGATTATTGCCGCTGGCACCCCCGAAGAACTGACGAATCGCCCCGAATCGGAGACCGGCAAATATTTGAAGGAATATTTGTAGAAATCTAATTCTGCGAATTCACAAAGTATTTTTCATTTGTGATTTTTCGTGAAATTCAGGGTGAATCTTCAATAATTCCGCCACTCGTCATCTTCAGCAATACCATCCTGCCGAAGTTCTTCCATGCGATCTTTGATTACATCTTTAAGGTGGAACTCGGGATCGATAAGCAGGATTTTCTTGTACTGGCGATACGCATCTTCCTTTGCCCCTGTCGACTCATAAATTTTTGCAAGTTCCCAGCGGGCCTCATTGTTTTTTTCATCAAGCTCAACAGCCTTCACAAGGTATTCGAGAGCTTTTGTGGTATTTTTTTTCCGGGAGTAGGTAACCCCCAGCCCGTACCATGCCCGTGGATCCCGGGGCGCGAAGGATTTTAGTTCGGTAAACTGGGCAACAGCCGCATCATATTTCTCTTTCTTTAATTCAACCATGCCGGTATAATAGCGGGCATCGGCATTGGCCGGTGAAAGCGCCAGAACACCCTTGAGATATTTTTCGGCCTTTCCCGGGAGGTTTTGTTTGTATGTAGTAATCCCCATGTAGAGCCGGGCCTCTTCATTGTTTGCATTGTTCTTAAGAACATCCTCGAAACAACCGGCGGCCAGTTCGTATTTCTCCAGCTTCAGATAAGCAATACCAAGTGAGTTCAGATAGCGGATATTTTCCTGGTCCTTTTCAAGTGCAATTTTCAGCTCCCCCACCGCGGTATAATAATCCTTATTCTGAACAAGGGCCACCCCGAGTTCTCCATGGGCGCGCGCCGATCCCGGGTGACGGTTTATCAGTTGACGAAAGTAGCTGATCGCCTTGTCGAGATCACCCTTTTTTGCATAGGCCATGGCAAGGGCTTCCATAAATTTATCGCTTTTGGGATTAATTTTCAGGGCCTGAAAGTACCGGTAAATCGCCTGATCGAGCAGACCTTCAACCTCAAGAACCGTCCCCAGTTCTCCCTGGGCTTCCCAGGAATCGGAATAATAAGAAATCGTCTTGAGAAAAAGCTCTTTGGCTTTTTCGTATTCGGCTTTATTTCGATAAACCTGTCCAAGAGAAATCAGCGCCTCTTGTGATCGCGAATTAAGTTCGAGCGCCTTTTCATACAGCTCAATGGCCCGCTCGTTATTGCCGGTATGCTCATATACTTTTCCTATATTGACATAATATCTCGCTTCGTGAGGATTGAGCCGGATAGCTTCATTATATAAATTAATCGCTTTCTTTATAGCTCCCTTTACATGGTAGACTGCAGCAAGATTGTTATGTATTTCGGCATTGTCAGGCTCTTCTTTGACAATCGACGTATACAGCTCGATAGCCCTGTCGGGTTTGCCCAGCGCTGAAAAGGTACTGGCCAGATTTGCCCGGGCGCCGATACTGCGAGGGTCCAGTGAAACCGCTTTATTAAGATAGGGAAGCGCCTTCTCATAATTCTTCTGCATAAGGTATGCATTGCCCAACCCCATATTGGCACGAAAGGATTCGGAATTTTCTGAATGGGCTTTGCTCAAGAATTTGACCGCCAGCTGTGCATTCCCGCGTTTCAAGGCCATAAGCCCTTTGGATAAATCATCAGCCTTTGAGACCGACGATGCATTTATGACAAGAACGGTAACAACCATTCCAAGCACATGAATACGTTTCATCATATCAATTCCTTCCATAGCAACGTTTATTACAGCAATTCCTGTTAAGGCTGTCATTTGCTTTGCAGTATTTCATTTACATATGCTTTATCGATTCTGTTGATCCCACCATAGCATCCAATCCAGATATACCTGTTGGTATCATGGAACGACCGGACCTGATCACTCACCAGCCCGTCGTAATAATCGAATCGTTTCCATCGGCGTGTCGAACAATTATAAACAATTGCACCGGTTTCTCGTGTACCGAGCCATATTCTGTTTCCAATTTTCCTCATCGCCATACAATGATTTTCATATTGTTTGGGGCTCCTCGATTTATCACGGGGCATTTCAATAGAAGATACTTTATTTGACGATGTTTCTATAGCGAAACATCCGTTTCTCTTTGTGGCAACAAAAACATGGCTACTTCCATTCTCTGTCTCATATTCAGAGAGTCCCACGATACTGCCTTTAATACCTCCCCAAAGAGTATCGACCTTTCGACTCTCCCGATCCATTTTTACTACCCCGTGGGAAAGTGTACCACAAAAGAGTTTGTTTTCAAAAAGCAGTAGTGATGTAATCCGAAAGGGTCCGGTCTCCTCGAGTACGGCAAAGGAATCTTTTTCAGGATAAAACTCAATTACTCCAAAGAGGCTTGCCAGATAGACAGGACCTTTTTGGGGGCATACAATAGCGGCGATATCGCCAAAGGGCAGCTGTTCTTCGGCTTCATAATGACGGAACAACCGGGTTCGGTAATCAAAATACCCGAAACCTCGGTAGCTGCCGTAAAAGAGCACCGAGTCACACAAAGCAAAGGCCTGAACATGATCGTCACCAATACCGGCCATGGAGCCATAGTTGCGATCATACTGCACATTATCGGCAAAAAACTTATCGATATACCCACCCTGATATCCATAGGCGGTCCATACCATGGTCTCATTTGCAATGATAGCCGCTACATTGGGATTGGAAAGCCCCGCGCGCATGGGCCGCCACTCCACATTCTCTTTTTTGATATACCCCGCCCCCAGATCCATACTTCCATACCAGAGCATATCAGGAACACCGGTAAGGGCAAAAACCTGAAAATCGGTAGGACCTTTGGCCTCAGGATGGATAAATTGAACCCAGGCCCTGTTCCGGTCATGATATCGCCAGAGTCCGAAGGGAGTTCCGCACCAGAAACCATCATCTTCCTCATAAAAAACATAGGCCCCCTTTGCCGGAAAATCATCGAGCATACGGAGTGTATCGGCTGTATCCGCCTTTGTCCAGACGCCATCATCAGAGGTGGCCACCCAGAGAGTGCGATCATGCTCGATAACATCCCAGACAAGCGTTTTTGGCGACCGGTCCCAGGTAAAGGGTATTTCAGTAAAGTTATGATTACCGGTATTCGCCGTAAAGAGGCGGCGGTTCTCTACGCCGATATACAGACGGGTGCCGGTATTCTTGATGCAGGTTATTCGGTCGGCGGCGTTTACGGATGGTATATCTATATGGCGGGCAATGGTATCGGGTCTTTCCTGAAGAAACAACCCCTTGCCGTCAACCGAGAAATATACCCCCGCGCCCTCCACATATTCCATTGCAAGGACCCGTGCACCGATCATATCACGCTTGAACGGAACCGGTATGAAACGCCGCTGTGACGAATCGAAATATTGCACTCCGTTCCAGGTAGCGAGCCAGGGAACACCCCGGACAAAGCAGAGGTCCGAAACGATCTCGGATACCAGCCCATGATCAAGTCCGTAACGGATCCATTCGAATGTCTCGAGGTCAAGTACCCGGACGCCTTCCGCAGTGGCAAACCAGAGTTTTTGGGGATTGGGACCGTCGCCCTTAATTCGATACACCCGGCTGATATCCATCAT
>WJLZ01000031.1 GCA_014728215.1 Chitinivibrionales bacterium | reverse complement strand
AGCATATGAGCAGACAAAAGATCTCTCGGGAGAGGAGCGTATTTCACTTTTGGAAGAACTGCGATACGATTTAGGAAGAATTGCAGGTTATGATTATTCACGAAGATTTGAAAGAACTCTTACGATTGCTCAACGAGAGAAGTGTTGAATATGTAATCGTTGGAGGCTATGCCGTAGCTTTTTACGGGTTTATCCGGGCCACAAAAGATATCGATATTCTATGCGGAAGCTATGCAGACATTCAGGTTTATTTTATTTCAAAAGCCGATCTGTTTAAAAGCAAACGTTTTGCTGGACGTCCACAGGATATAAGAGATATAGAAGAATTAGGAGGCGCTTCGGCCTGATTTTGTGGATGATTTGCCCTGCGTTACATCAATCTGGTTAAGTTGAATTATGATTTTGTGTCTCCCTTAGGTGCATTTACCGTTTCGGATGTCGATTCCAATGCTCTGATTGTCGATACGAGCGATGGAAATCTTTTTGGCGAAGGAAGCGTTGGAGATCCATATATCGGCGTCTATCCAATCGATACGATAATTGTCAAAGGCGGCGCAAAAGTGCATACAAAAGGATTATTTTTCTATGATGAAATAACAGGAGGGGGGCGAAACTGACTTCTTCTGCTCGGAAAGTCGATTTCGGGGGTTGTAGACTCTCGCCCAAAACACGAAAGATATTTTCATAATAAATCCGAGTTATCCGAGGATTATCTTTTGATATAGGAAAGGCCTCCGGATAAGGAGGGCCTTGATTAATACGCACAGGTTCGGGTCTTGTCAGCAAGGCAGTGCTTTTTCACGTTCATCCAGCGTATACTATTCTTGTTCTTATAATCTCATAAATTCGTAATAATACTTTTTGAGTTGTATCGGTGATGACTTCCGGAGTGACGATTTTATCGGATCTTCGTGCGGCTCTTCACTCTTCCTATGCCGGTCTGCCGGCATAGCATATAATCAAGCATTTTCCTACCAGGGTCTAAGGGCATGGAATGCCCTTACATCCCTCCTCATCCCTCGCCAAATTCTCATCATCCCTTTTGCCGAAAAAAAGCCATCTTTTCTAATGGCTTAACAAAAAATTATCTCAGGGAAACATGGTATTCTGGAAAAGAAATATCCTGTACTTATCGCCTGTTTTAAGGTACTCCGATATCGATATTATTCTCTCCTCATGCGGCTCTATGGGCATAGCATATAATCAAGCATTTTCCATAGCAGGGATGTAAAGAAAAGGCCCGACGAAAGGAGGAAAAAGCCAGGAATCCCTTTCCCCATTAAAAATGTAATACCCATATTATTTAAGATGTGAAATTTGACTTTGATTTTGATGTTGACATTGACACTGTTCAAAATTGCTGAAACTCAATTATGAGCAAGTACTAATTATCCTCTTCGCCATACTCGATATTCACCGAGGCTTCAAAGGCGATTTTACCGCGCTGGGGTTTGGTGACTTTGAATTCGGGATAGGATTCTTCAAGGGACTGGATCAAGCGTTGAAGGCGGACACCTAAATTGGGCGAAACCGGATCATACACGATATTTGAGTCGCGGATAAACTCTCTGTACTCGAATTCGGTGCGACCGGATTCTTTGTAGGTCCGGACTATTTTCCGAAGGATTTTAGCAGGGACCGACCGGATGAAATGTTTGCCGTTGACCGAGATGCTTTCATCCTTGATATGGTACACCACACTAAATTTGTGAGATATTTCATCGATGAGTGCCCGATGCTTTTTATGCGCTTCCGACCAGAGCTTATCATCACTCGATGTGGCGTCATCGATAATGCCGGCTAAAAAATCGGGTGGTTTTTTTGAGTCCCGAGTGTAGCGGAAACCATACACGCAAATGGGTGCATGGTAGGCGCATCCTTTGTGCAGAATAACGCGCTCGCGCCGGGGGCAGAAATAATCTTTACTTGCAACAATTACTTCGGTGTCGGGCACTTTATACTGATCGATCGCGATATCCCGTGTTTTCAGAAAATCGTAGAGGGTTGTTACGGTTCCAAAGTATTCATCGTCGATAAGCACCATGTGGTCGCTTTTTTCTACGGTATGGTCCCAGACGACTTGGTCAATTTGTTGACTATCGCATACCAAAAAAAGCTCTTCGTAGGGGGCGATATTCATGCAATGGGGGAGGAGTTGAATTATCATGCCTACCCAGAGTTCACTGTCGTGGGGGGGGAGTGGTTTGGCGTATTTCTTTTTGTGAAGTTTGAACGATTCGGCCGGATATGAGTGCATCAGCATCATCATGGCAATATTCCAGTTGTCGACGGTCTCGTGTTTGACAACTTTCTGGACCATTCCCGGCGCCAGTTTGTCGGTAAAAAACTCGATCATCTGCAAAAGCAGCGGGCGGACGTCCCGGGCCGTAAAAAGATGGCCTAAAAAGGGTTTGCCCCAGCTCAGTACCGATTTTGCGGAAATAAGCATCCCCCGGTTGATCCGCTGGAAACTTCTCCGGATAAAATCGAGGATGTCGATATCCTTTGATAAAAGAAATTCCTCCAGCGCGCCGAGCACTTCAATGGCATACTCCAGCGGGGTCGTCGAGTCTTCGTTCCACAGATGGGAATACATTTCCGCTTCCTGCTCGGGGAGCCTGGTGCCTGGAAGGGGAAAACGCCGCCAGAATTCACGAATGTCGGATGTTTTCATTTCCAGAAGCATGCCCGCATAGAGGATTTTCAGCACATCATTGCGGATATAAACAGGCTTTGAGGATTTTTTAGTTTTTTGTGCAATAGAATCCGACATATATATACTTTTTGTACCGGAATACCCTACGACAGGTGTGGGGGAAAGCTGGTTACCGTAATTCGGCGCTTAATGGATTTTTATTGGTTATACTGATTATTATAAAGCTGCCACGCACCGAATAAGACGAATTAAAATCAAAATGTCCACTCTATACCTGTAATTATAGAAATATATCGAGCATGTTTCAAATATATTCTTGTAACATAATATAATTATTAGAGATAGACGGGGAAAAGGAGCAAAGCGCTGGAATAATTTGAATTTATTTTGTATTTTCCCATATCATTTAAATATATCAATGTCCTGGGAAACATTGACATTTTCGAAAAAATCAATTATTTCTCACTGTATGCCGAAGTTTGCTTATAAAGTCAGGGATACCCAGAACAGGGTCCTTTCGGGGACCACCGAGGGTACGGATGTTGACGAGGTACTGGATCGCCTGACAGAGCGAGGGCTGACGCCGCTGAATATCGAGGAGCTTAATTTTGACGGTACCCGGAAAAATGAGAGCTATATCGAGAAGATCAACAATGCGCTGCTCAAGTACCAGACCCGGGTGCCCTATAAAACGGTTGT
>WJLZ01000030.1 GCA_014728215.1 Chitinivibrionales bacterium | reverse complement strand
AATCGGTTTTTACTGGGGTGGTATCAACGATCGCAATATGAAAGTGGCCCCGGGGGCCTACTATGCTGTTGTTAAAATGTTCATTACTTATATCGACGCCTATGGAGAAGAAAAGGTGGAGCAGGTAGTGAAACAGCTCGCTCTTGGTGTAGGGAGAGGAAAACCGACGGGCAATTCGGAATAATCTCGGGTCTTTCTCTTTTCTGTCCATGCTCAGGGTGGAGACCGGCAACCACCCTGATATTTACCTTCCCGGCCGAAACTGCTCCTGAAAAATGTTTGCAAGAAGAAATTCGAATTTTGTTGCATTTATCGTTGAATATACACTATAATTTGTATATAGAACATCGGGGTACTACAATATCAGTGGTCGGGGGATTCGAAGCAAAAAGGTAGATTCAATGGGCAATGGTGGTCGGTACACGACCTTTTCCTTGTGTTGACAGAGCATTTCTTATTATTGAGAGCTACCGAATTATATGTCTGTTTTCTCCGTCATTCCGGCCCGAATCACGTTCCGGGGAAACTTCAGCCGGAATCCGGTCTTTCGGTTGAAAATGGATGCCGGATCGAGTCCGGCATGACACGCCATAACTAGTGTGATGTATCGCAAATACGTGTGTGTTTCCGTGGAGCTGTTTTCGTTCCTGTTGAGGCGCGAAGCCGGCGAATACCGGGTGTATTCAACTGATGAGCAACGAAGACAGCGGTGAAAAGGGCCCGGGGGAGCATATTCGTATTTGAGATACAGTACACCAGGCTGTTAATTATACAGGTTTCTATAGTATATAATAGCCCACCGCCATTTCTCCTGGAGTGGGGGAAGAGCCGGTTTTAGTAAGGCGCTTTTTTGCATTGTATTCTTTTCATTTAAAAAAAATTCAGTACTAAATATCGGGAGATGAATGCATGAAAAACAACGGCAAAACAATACTTTTTATTTTTGCCTTATTCATGGTTACCGTTCCGCTTCGCAGTCAGACAAGTGATTGGGGGGAGAATACAGATCAGGTTATCCCGTTTTCAGGTACCGACTGGGACGCTGATTCGCTGTTCCTTGGAGCAACATTTCTTCGTGATACGACGAAACCGTTTAAGGTCTGGCTTCGTGAAGGGTCAGGACTTCAATGTGAGCTTTACCTGATGGTTCCGACTTCACCTACAACAGATACTGCTATTTTCCTTTTTTACAATATTAATAATCCACCCGGTGTAGAGACGCGGGTAGATCTTACAAATAATGCCGTTATCGAGCAGTATGTCGAGCATATGGATACTGTTTTTTTTCTGCTGAGAAGAACGCAATATGGAACCTATAACGGATATACCGGACCAAATCGTGCTCCCGGTGATATGTGCACTCAAGGTGATTCGCTTGGTGCATGCGATGGAGTTGACAGATATTACAGTGGCGAATATTCAACTACTCTTGTTCCGACAACCGACGGTCGCATGGTTCCTATAGGCCGCCGATGGTGCGTGTCCGGATGGATACGGGATGATGCACTTGACATGCGCACCGACACTGTTGAGTTCGGCTTTGAAGAGCGTAGGACCATGGAGCCGGGATTCAGATCTGAGTGGCTTGATTTTAACGATATCGTATTTCATATCACAGGAATTTTTCTCATTAAGCCGTCCTATGCGACCACCCTCACGCTTACGGTCTCCGATACGGCGATATCGGCGGGAACGTTTGCGACCATTACCGGGCAAATATCAGACCAGAACGACAGTGTTCGAACAGATCTGGCAGACAGTATAGAGTGGTTTCTGGATCCCGCTACGCAGGTTGAGGGGGACTCCTTAACTAATGCAAGGGGGGACTCGACACGGTTTACCTCGAAAGTGGCTTACCGGACCGCACGGGTAATAGGACGATATATTTCGGACGATACGGGTGAGGAACTCCGCGATACGGCCCGGATTTATATCATGTCCGGTCCTGCGGATCATCTTGTTATTCAAGACGCTGTAGGGGCCACGGATCTTTATCATGACGACCCGGTTGGAGGAGGACGGTTAACGCTCGGATCAACCGAGACAAGCACCGAAGATGTGTATGCAGTGCTCAGGGATGAATTTGGAAATTATGTGCAGCGATCAACGCAAACGGCGTGGGATACCCTTGCCGGTCCGGAACTGGTGGTATGGGCTTCGACGGGAACAGATCCCTCCCGGGGCCAGGGACGGATTGAGAAAACCTTTACGCAGGATCAGGGAGCTACCGCTGTCTATGCACGATGCCTTATCCCCGGTTATACCGGACCGTCATTTAACGATACAATTCTCGTGTCAATCGATCCCACGACCTATGATTCGTTGCGAATTGTGGATGATGGTGGCGGTGTGCTCACGCAATTAACGACAACGATTGACGACAGCACATTGCTGTTTGTTGAAGGCCGGCGGACCGATAACGGGAAGTGGACTTCGGTAAGTGGTACATGGGCAATGACGCCCTCACTCAGTCCGCGAATTCCACCCTCATCGGGACCATCATGGAATTTTTCTCCCCGGGATACCGGCTCGGCCGTCATCAGAGTGGACCGTCAGACCCTTTCCGCCCAAATTACCGTCTCCGTGGGAGCGGGCGAACCGGAAAGACTGCAGTTATATGAGACTCCGGGCATGCCCGATACCAATGGAAACGATCCCCTTCCCAAGTATATGTCGGCCCGGGCAGGAGATACTGTTGATATTGTGGCAAAGCTCTTTGATAAGCAAAACAACTGGTTGAGTATCTACGAAGAGCAGCACTCTCAGGGAGATCAGATACGATGGGCAGGAGACCAGATTCGTGGCGGAACATTGATCGCCACCCAGGGGGCGGCAACCAGCTATCTGCCGGTTACCGCGGGCCTGCGGGATACCATTATTGCCTATTTCCAGAAGGACCTTACAACCAGACTGGAAGACACGCTTATTGTAACGGTAAATCCCGGTCCTGCCGAAAAGATAGAAATTGTTTATGATACAACAAGCCTGGGACGGGTCCCGGTTGATATCGAATTTGCTCAGACCGATTCACTGCTTACTGTTTATACCGTACTGCGAGATTATTATGGAAATTTTGCCGGATTCGCCGACAACAGCGGATGGACGAGTCGTGACAGCGCCGATATTACCGCAGAACGGGGCGCAAATACCTCTTATGGTGAAGGAATAATCCGTCGGACAAGTGATAACGAGGCCTATGTCTGGGTCGTTTCCTCCTATTATAACGTCGAAACCAGTCTCTGGCTCTACGATTCCGTTAATGTTCACCTCACCAATATCAGCTACGATTCTCTTCAGATCTACGAATTCAGCAATGGCTATGTACGGGCTGATTCCTTGACCCTTCGCACCGGTGAGGGCAAGCCGCTTTATGCCTACGGTAAACATCCCATTCGTGGCTGGGAGCAGGTCCCGGCTATCTGGATAAAAAGCGCCGGATTGATAACTGAAGGGGATCCGCCGGCCTGGAGCAATCAATGGAACGTGACGGCCGAAGATATTGGTGATGGATGGATTACAATAACGCGCTCCGGTTCGGTACCCGATTCGATTCCGGTCACTTTTTTACCGGGAGATCCGAATAATCTCGATATTTACGACCGGCCGGGTGATCCCGCAGGGCTTACGCCGCTCAGCACCGTACCCATCAGGGCCGGAACCACGCTGGAACTCTATGCAAAAGTCTTTTACGGCAACGAATGGTTCAGTCAATATGAGAACATCGACAGCTCAAGAAAAATTTTCACCTGGGGAATTCGAAAGATTTCGGGGACCGCGCCGGCGGAAACATTATCGACCCTCGAAGGCCACACTACGTCGTTTGCCCCTACCGCCGCCTACACCTTATATCGGATAACGGCCGTCTTTGACAACAACGGTATTCGTCTGGTCGATTCGATTACTGTTGAGGTAACACCCGATACCGCCGACCATATTGTTGTCGAACGAAACCGTCAACCTCGCCTGAACGCCGACGATCCCTACGATCCGATCAGCTTCGATGCCGGAACCGGTGTTGTCTATCCCTATGCAATTCTCAGAGACCGGTTCGGCAACTACGTTGCCAACAGCAGCAACACCGAATGGTTTTCCCTCGATGAAACCGTAGTAACAGCGCAGGACGGCCGTATACCGCAGGATGGTGAAGGGCGTATTGATCGCGTGGGAGCTATCGATACAACCCGGGTGATCGCCTGGAATGCCGATAAACCCTCGAACCCAACCATGTACGATACGGTGATGGTAATTCTTTCAAATGTGACCTACGATTCTCTTCGCATTGTTTCTTCACCGGCCGGTACTGAGCGAATGACCCATTTAGCCGTTACCGCAGGAGAGGATACGACAATATATGTTCAGGGGCTGCGACGTTTCGATACCACCTGGGTTGTTGTTGACGGTGATTGGACATTTTCATCTCCCACACTT
>WJLZ01000029.1 GCA_014728215.1 Chitinivibrionales bacterium | reverse complement strand
GGGCCTTCCGAAGCGGCTTTCGGGGAGCCATATGGAAATAAATCCTCCTCTGTTTTTCGCGAAAGACCCTGCGCAAGGTACTCGCTATAGGCAATGCGTGCCGTTTGTGCCGATTTCCCAAACCGTCGCAGTACCGGCCATATGTCTTGAAATGCGCACGCTTGAGTTCCCATCAGGGCGCTATGGCCACACCAGGTATAGCGGTCCAGTTCTTTCAAGTCATTGCAGATACCGGCCCGAATCGGGTTGAGATGCACATAGCGTATTAATTCCTGGATGTAGCGTTGCTCCTGGGTAGCAATAGATTTGAAGCGGTCCTGAAAGAGATACCCGCGTCGCTTATGCCGCTTGTTGAAATACATCGCATAGCGGGCGTTAAGCGGCTTCATGAGTATGGCAAGCGGCTGGTCGGAGGTGCGCAATACGAGATGATAGTGATTTTTGAGCAGCGACCAGCCATAGCATTTTGTGCCGGATTGACCAATGTATCGCCCAAGCAGATTGCAGAAAACCCGGCGGTCACTGTCGTCTGCAAAAATATCCATGCCATCAAGCCCGCGCGCCATGACGTGGTGCAGGCAACCGGGGACAAATAATCTGGCTCGGCGAGGCATGTGAATAATATAAATGATTTATTGAACACCGTCCCTAAACCTACGTCCCTAAACCTAATCCAGGTCGGCTATTTTCGTCGCCTAAGCATACATTGAATAATCAACAAGAGCTTTTGTGCTTTCGGCAAACAAAAAAGATCTCCTCGATATCAAAGCCATATTTTTTAATATCTTCATGGCTGAATTCCCTGGCGACATCAATTTCTTCAACAGCAAATCCGGCCTCGGTCAGGCGTGAGGAAAAATCAAGGCCATAGAGTCTCTGGTGGTCCTCCTGCTTGAGAATGCGGATTCTTTCTTCCCGCGACATTGATGGACTACCCTCGATCGTGCAGCGTATGCTTTTGTCGACTGGCACCTCAAGGAATGCGATGCCATTTTTATTCAAAACACGGTAAAATTCGGTAATTGCCAGGCGGTCCTGCAAAACATGCTCAAGTACGTGGCTGCAAAGTGCGACATCAAATGTCTCATCTTTAAAGGGAATACTCTCAATGCTGAAATTGATTGTGCAATTTCTTCCTTCGAGTTCTCCGGTGACATATAATTGAGGATTCATGTTGCCAAAAAAGCTGATCAGGCACTGCTCCGCTGCGATATGTAAAAAACGAATTTGTGACCTGCCGATCAACAACTTTTTCGACAGATACGCTGTAAGTCGATGTCTTTCCAGTGAGGAGCAATCAGGGCATTTCGCATTTTCACGGCGATTTTCATTCTGGCCTGCGGGAAGGAATTTTTTAAAATTTCCATTACAGCAAGGACAATTGACCGTGTTGCCTTTATAAAAAAATGAGCGTGCTTTGAACAGTGGCGATAGCAAAATATTGGAGCGGCTGTTTTTAAAGAGTGCCATTTAGAATTTCTATAAATGGAAAACGGTTTTTACGCAGACAGCATTAAAATAGTATATGAAAATTTTATCTCCGGACTCGCATGCAGCGAAATCCGCGTATCGAGTTAGTGCTTGTTGGTGAAATTGGGAAATGCGCCCAGGCTGTCAGCCACACGGGGTATTCGCTATAATTTCCAAATCGCATTGTCCGGTCGGTTCCAGTCACAGGCCCTTTGGGATCTATTAAATCTATAGTGCCGTAAGAATAATTGTAATAATCGTTTATAATTTCTCCAACATTTGCTGCCATATCATACAGCCCAAAATTATTCGGCAATTTAGAAGCAACTATCGATTGTTGAGAATTCATGTGAATACCTTCCCAATATTCATAGGTCTCAATTGTTGATCTCTCCTGAGTTGTCGGATACCCGTTGTAGAAATTATGGCTCCAATAATAATCATTTGAAGAGCGTGCGCGATAAGCAAATTCCCATTCTGCTTCTACCGGAAGCCGGTATCCGTCACGATCGTAGTGTATGGTTAAATTTACCATCTTGCAAGAATCTGCAACCGAGCCGAGAATTTGATCGTACTCATATACTACTTCTAACCCTTCTGCAGCACTTCTTTTATTGCAAAACAATGCTGCAGCAAACCAACTGATATCTGTTACAGGCATTAACGGGTTTTTCACACTTGATGGGTTTATTGGGAAGTATTTTTCGAAATGCTGTTGTGTTATTTCAGTCGTATCTATGAAGAAATCATAAGTAAGTCTGGCATCGTGCGGGTTCATGTATTCCGAATTTACTGTCCACCAGCTCCCCATCTGGAATGTGGTATCTTTTGAAGGAATAAATCTCATTCCTGCAGGTTCGGTCATATCAGCATTTATCGTGAAATTGCCGATACCTGAACGAGGTTCGATGGCCCAACTGTCGGTTGCGGTTATCTGAACGGCTTTTGTTTGAATATCATTGTGAGGCCGCGCCCAGATTAACGTGTCATTTTGTATTCGGGCGCCGGCTGGACCTGATGTTATTTCAAAGGAAAGGTTGTGGCCAGGGGATTTGGCTGCAATCTGGTTGTGAAGGTAAATTCTCAAAGTCTGATTTCGATAGTTTTTAAATGTCAATACATCTTTCCATGAAGGCTGCAGGTTTTAGTGTGAAACGAACGCACTTCAGATGTGTCTTTCAAATCTCCGTCAGAAACAACAACCGCCCAGGCATAGGTTGCACCCGGGTTCAAACCGAAATTCGTCAATGAGTACGGAGAACTGCCGGACTTTTTTGTTCCGCTTGTCAAGAGTGTCGCTGAATTGGTGCCGACAATAATTGTGTATGTCAACTGGTCTCCATCGGGATCCGTTCCTGAAAAAGTCAGTGCTGATGTTCCTTGATCTATCTTGTCTGCTCCGTTACCTGGTGATGATAGAGTTATCTGCGGCTAATCATTTATGGGTGCGCGTATTACCCCGGAGTTAAAATAATAAATTAAAAACCTCTTATGCCGACAAAAAAGAGAATTATAATTCCTGGTGGAATCACTCATATAATGGCACGGGGAATCGATGGAAAGAACATCTTCCCGTCAGATGATGACCGCTAATATTTTCTTACTCTTTTTT
>WJLZ01000028.1 GCA_014728215.1 Chitinivibrionales bacterium | reverse complement strand
TGCTCTTTGCAATTTCATCTCTGTATTTTCTCACATCATTAACAATCGGATCATCAATCATTTTCATCTCCCATAATTTCTTCAGGTGTACAGATTATCGGCAATGAATATCCACGATCTTCAGCTATATGAATCAAGTCACTAAAAGGGGACGGGGTTGCATAAGTTGCATTAACACTCCTCATATCATATTTTTAATACATGCCCAGAAAAGCAAGACTCATCATTCCCGGAGAAATTCATCATGTAATGGCTCGTGGTATTGATGGTCATGCTATATTTGCATACTCCTCCGACAAAGAACGCTTTGTTTCGCTTCTGGGGAAATACCTTGGTAACTCCGGATGCCTCTGTTATGCGTGGGCTGTGATGGATAATCATTATCATCTTCTGCTTAGGCCATTGGATCTTGATTTAACTATTATCATGCGACGACTTAATAGTGCCTATGCCCGGTACTATAATCTCACCTATAGCCGCAAGGGATATGTGTTTCAGGATAGATATAAATCTCTTGCTACTCAAGAGTATTGGTATTTCAGAGAGCTGATTCGGTATATCCATCTCAATCCGATTCGGGCCAGTATCATCTCGTCAATGAAAGAACTTGACCAATATGAATGGACCGGACATAAAACAATCATAAATGAAAAACGTCATGATTGGATTGCAGTTAGAGAAGTGCTGTCTAAGTTCGGGAAAACAATCAAAGATGCAAGGATCAGTTATAAAAAGCACATTGAAGCCGGAATTGGACTAGTTGAAAATGGATGGAGCTTTCCATCTGAGTCTGAAAATGAGAAAGACAGCGACGAGCGAGTGGCAGGAGAAGCATCATTTGTTAAAACTGCCGTAAAAAAGATTGAAAGAGAATTGCAAAAGAAACGGGAAATGGTACAAAATAGGAAATCTCTTGATGCATTAGCTAATGAGGTATGTGAAAACTATGGAATTACGCTGAATGCATTGCTCTCAAGAGGGCGGCTAGATAATCGGTCTCGTGCCAGAAAGAAGTTTTGTGGTGACGCGGTTAAACTATATGGGTATTCAGGAAAAGAAGTTGCCGCTTACATGGGAGTAAATCCTGGATGTGTATCTCGAATGGTATATAGAATTCAATGCGATTAAAAGATGCCTGCCTCAAATATTTCCTTTCTTCATTTATGAGCGGTAGTGTGTTTTATAATATAATGCAATAAAAACAACCCCGTCCCGAATTCCGGAATGCCCCCAGCCACTTTGAGGAACTTATACCGTATTCAATTATCGCGGACTATCTTGGGATATCGATTGCGCCAGTGATGAGAATGTCACAGCGAATCAAATCTACGCTTTCATTAAAGTAAAAAAAGCAAGTCCCCATTTTTTTGGGAAAAGACAATTGTAGAAGAGAGTAAAATAGTCGTATTTTGTACTTGTAAGTAGGCGAATATAGGCGTATATTATATAAATGAAATACATCAATAGAGTTCAAGAAAAAGCATTAAGAGGCTTTTTAAATAGCAGTGAACGAAATAAAAATGTTCTACTTGTTGAAGGTGCTCGTCAGGTTGGGAAAACGACGCTTGTTGAGTATTGTCTTAAAAAGGTAAAAGTACCGGAAATCTCATTGAATCTTGATTTTCATAAAAGGATTCGTAATAAGATAGATTTATGCAGTGAATTTGGTGATTTTGAGTTGATACTCATGGATGAAATTGGATTTGATCCCGAAAAAGAGTCAATACTTTTTATTGATGAAGCTCAGGAAAGTGAAAAACTTGGAAGTTTTGTACGATTCATGAAAGAAAAGTGGGATCATACAATAGTGATTTTGTCAGGTTCTACACTTGTCAGGTTATTTCGGAAAGATCAGCGTTTTCCTGTCGGCAGAATTTCCTGCTTACTCGTAACACCTTTTAATTTTGATGAATTTTTATCAGCAATTAATAAAGAATTTTTAATACAGAACTTTCAAGATTTTGAAAAGATATCTTTAGTTCACCATCAATCCCTACTATCTACACTTGATACGTTTCTTCAAATAGGTGGTTTACCAGCTGTAGTATCATCATTTGTTGATAATGATAAGTGGTTTAAAATTCGGGATGAAATTATTGCGGATTATGATGATGATCTACGACGAATATTCGGTGAAGAAATGATGCCGACTGTAAGAGCGTGTATCCGAGCAGTTGCTCAATTAGTAGGATCAACATTTAAAAATACCGCAGTTATAAAATCACCATCAACTGGGCAAAATGAATCTATAACGTATGTATTATCTCGTCTTGAAGAATGGAAACTAGTTATAAAATCCAGTCAAAGTGGACTTGATCCAATTCAGTCATATCAATATCATCCAAAACGGTATTTGTTTGATACTGGAATTCTACGGGGAATGAGAGAACTTGGTGTTCCGTCAATTAAACTCCTTGAAACTCCAGATCCTGCGACTCGAACAGCTTTGGGGGGTGTGGTAGAAAATCAGACTGCAATTGATTTGAGCCGGTTCGGTAGTGTCATTTCAGGATGGAAGAAAAGTTCATCGGGTACAGAAATTGATTTTATAATTAAAAAAAACGATATAACTTATCCTGTTGAATGTAAAGCTTCTATTAAAGTAAAAGGAAGTCATCTTGCTGGCATTCGCAACTATATGCATTTATACAGTGTAAAAACAGGATTTATCATTAGCCTTGCTCCCTATGAAAAAATAGTCCAAAAAGACGGTTTAACTATTTATAACATACCGTTATATTTGGTAGGAAAATTATTTTCACTTTTGTAAATTTTCTGTTTGTACGTGGGGGAATGGATGGGTAAGATTTTTACCTTATTGGTTACATCTTATTAAGCTTAATTTTATTTCCCCCTTTAATTTCTCATCGATCCCTGCGTTGGAGCTTATCCTGAGACGACTCAAGGGATCAGATGTTTTGTGAATCTGGGGCCGGACTTGCTTTATTGCTTTAACAAAAATGAATGTATAAATATCGAAAGATTTGTTAACCACGAAGGACACGAAGAGCACAAAGTTTAAATAGGGTGTTGTTCAATTCTAAATTTGGCACGATATTCAATTTTTTTTTTGTATTTATCTTCGTATTCTTCGTGGTGATTTGATATTGTTGTGCATGTAAATAATACAAATAGTTGGTTTGCGTACCACCCCTTGAGGGGTTGAGAGGATGAAAGAAAAATTTAGGGGTGAATACACCTCGAAGCAGAGGCGCAGCCAAAGTCGCATTTTCGGCCGGGTTATAAGGGGGCGAAAGCCACCTTTCGGAACTGTCCTGTTTTAGTTAAAGCCGACGCACCAATTAACCGACCGTATTGCCTGAAATAGCGGCTTCTATTATTTTATTTTAATGCGGCAACGTAAAATAACACATTTTCTTATTTTAATGCGAATGATCTATGAAACGTAACCTTCAGGGGCATTACAAAACAATTTCGACAGTTGGAGAGAAGGCCCAGGCATTTATTCCCGCTCCGTTACCACCTTCGCCCTCAATTGATTGGGCACCCCAATTACGAGAAAAGTTCGATCAGGCCCATGTAGCTCTGGGGCGGCTTGACAGTGTATCACGGCTTTTGCCGGATACATCGCTGTTTCTATATATGTATGTGCGCAAGGAAGCAGTTCTTTCATCCATGATCGAAGGCACGCAGTCTTCTCTTTCTGATTTGCTTCTTTTTGAGATGGATGAGGTGCCGGGTGTTCCGACCGACGACGTACAGGAGGTAAGTAACTATGTTGCAGCACTTTACCATGGGCTTGAGCTGCTAAAAAAGGGGTTCCCCTTATCTTTGCGGCTTATCAGGGAGATTCACGGTGTACTGCTATCGAAGGGGCGCGGAAGCAAACATACGCCTGGTGAATTCCGGAAATCACAGAATTGGATAGGCGGCACGCGCCCGGGTAATGCTGCATTCGTTCCTCCACCGGCCGATTATTTAATGGTGTGTCTAGGAAAATTCGAGCTGTTTCTTCATGACCAACCGCAACCCACGCCCGTGCTTCTCAAAGCTGCTTTGGCACATGTACAATTTGAGACAATCCACCCTTTTCTGGATGGCAATGGCCGCCTTGGACGGTTACTCATCACCTTGCTACTCTGTGAACAAAAGATTCTTGGGCAGCCGATGCTGTATTTGAGCCTCTATTTCAAGACGCACCGCCGCTATTACTATGAGCTGCTCAATAACGTGCGCGTGCATGGTGACTGGGAGGCATGGCTTGATTTCTTCGCCGAAGCAGTGATTATTACTGCCAATCAAGCGGTAGGGACAGCTCAACAGCT
>WJLZ01000027.1 GCA_014728215.1 Chitinivibrionales bacterium | reverse complement strand
GCAAACACCGCAAAGAAAACCGAACAGATAACCAGCAGAACGGTTGGAAATCGGGAAGATTTCACCATAAAAAGCTCCTTATGATTTTGAATGAAACATTGATAATTTCCGATATTCATGTTGAATCCAGGATACATTTAAAATATCATTGCAGAATAAATGATAATTTAAGGAAATAGATTTTTCTTTTTGCTGTTTGACTAAATTATCAGGGCATGAATGCTGAAACTGCCGTCTAAAAACTTCAAATAACCGTTTGCTGATAAAATAATATCTTACTTTATTAATAACCGCTTCTTTAATGAATTTTTATTTTTCGAGATATAAATCTGGTTGCCCTTGATGGTACCTGAATTATTTTCCGCTTTTGCGGGGCTGATTTTTTTGCCCTGGAGGCTGAAGAGGTCATGGTTTTGGCGCCCGATGGAATTCCATCGTTGAGTGGTGAGGGGGCGTTGGATTGCGGTTGAGGTATCGCTGAAAATCACCACATGGCATGATCCGCCTCCCAGGGGATCGATACTTCTTCCCATACTGGTTTCAAACCAGAATTTATAATCCACGACGACATCGCCGGTTTTGTCCGGCGGCCGGGTGAGGAGGGTATCGAAAACGCTGTCGGTTGTTGTTATTTCCGGTTCCCCGGTAAACCCTTCATCGATACTGAATTCCCAGTGATAGGAGGCGGTTTCTCCGGGCATGAGTCCCCGGGCGACCGCGCCGAAATAGACCGTACCGGTGTCTTCGTAAATCGCATAGGCGCAGATATCGTCGTCGGGGTAGGGGCCCACAACGATCCACTCGGCTTCCAGGGGACCGTAATTCTTTCTCTCACCAAAGGCTTCGGGCGGAACCACCACGGTGTCTTCCGGCGAAGAGGGGAGGACCCATTTGATCGACGCCTTTGAGGTGGATGATTTCTCCCAGAAAAAGAGAGTGAAATCGTGGTTCCCCTGGTCGAGGGTGACTGTCGCGGTGTACTCCCGGATCTGAGGGAGGCCGTCGACCCCCCGTGAATGATCGATATTTTCATCGAGGGTCTGATAAAGAAAGACCTCCCCGTTGTTGTCGGTAAGCACCTGATTATCGATCATGATAACCATGCCTTCATTGGCTTCGACAACAAAGGTATATTCACCGGATTCGGGGACGATGAAATTGTCGGCGACGCCGGCGACAAAATAGTTGTTCCGCGGACCGGCTTCGTTGGGGATTTCGGCGGCAAAGACATTTGACGGCTCCATGAGGCCGGGAATGCCGATATCATAGACCGAATCGAGCCAGACCTCGGTGCTGTCGTAGCAGGGCGCCGTGCCGTCGATAAGCGATTCGTAGGCTTCCCGACAAAACCAGAGGCTGTCGATCGATTTGCCCAGGGCGGTCTCGATTGAATCCTGGACTGCTATATGCAACCTGATCGAGCCGTACGAAGGATTAATGCAAAAGAGCACAAAACATACAAGCAAATATCGTCCTGTTTTCATTGAATTCCATCCCTTTTACCGCAAAGGTTTTTTACCTGTTCCGGATTCCGGCTAGAGATTATCCCGAACTTCATTCGGGGCCGGCATGACGTGGAACATAGGCATTTAATCAGGTAGTTCTCAATAATATATAAATGCTATTTCCATAAGCCACTGGTTTTGTCGATTATGTGATTAATATACTGAAGGGACGGACAAATTTCTAATGTTTTAGGTTTTATTCATTGCCCTTATTCTGGAATACTTTGAGTGTGGAGGGGGCGATGCATTGAATGTGCTGAAGTGTGGGCGGATCGTTGCATTGTTTTTCGCCTTGAGTTATCATCCTTCGTATCCGTGCGGTCCGCGTTCTATTTTGGACGGCACTGACCCTGATTCGGTTTTCGACTTCTTTTTTTTACTCCCTAAGCGCCTCGAGGTGGGCGCAGACTGCCCGAGCCAGGCCATTGGTGTTATAGCCGCCTTCGAGCAGCGAGACGAGCCGTCCGTTACAGTGGTCTTCGGCGATCTGTTTTGCCATACGGGTCATCCGGAAAAAACCGGTGTCGGTGATTGCGAAACATCCCAGGGGGTCGTCTTTACGGCTGTCGAATCCTGCGGAGATGAGCACGAAATCGGGGCTGAAGGTTTCAAGTTTGGGGAGCAGGGCGGTTTCCCAGGCTTTGATCATTTCCCGGTCGGTGGTTCCGCAGCCGAGATGGACATTGATCGTGTAGCCGGTTCCGGGGCCAGCGCCTTTTCTTTTCGGGCTTCCGGCGCCGGGGTAGGCCCGTTTGTCGTGGGTAGAGAAGAAAAGGACATCGGGATCGTCGTAGAACGCCGTTTCGGTGCCGTTACCGTGGTGGTAATCCCAGTCGATAATGAGGATTTTTTTATGGTTGAGGACTTTCTGTGCATATCGTGCGGCAATGGCGACATTGTTATAATAGCAGAACCCTTCCATACGCCCGGTGTTTCCCGCATGGTGGCCTGGCGGGCGGATTGCGCAGAACGCGTTTTTGACGGCGCCCTCATCAACCGCTTTGACCGCCGACAGGGCGCCGGCAACCGCCAGTTTCGCAACCGCACCCGTTACGGGTATTGTGTCTATTTTTTCTCTATGCTCCTGTGTATGAATGAAAGGTATATAGTCTTCGGGGTTTTTGATCGGCGGCAACGCGGTAACTTCTTTGTCGAGTTTCCGTTTTTTCATGGCTTGAACAATCGCGATTAACCGTTGCGGCGACTCGGGGTGCTGTTTGTAGATGATATGGTCGAGATACCGGCTGTGATAGACAAATCCGGTAGATGACGTACCGGGATTTGTGTCCGGTTTTGCCGATAACTCGCTCCATCCGGCCGCGGCGCCGGCGAGAAAGGTCCCGAAAAGGCGTTTGGTAAAATATCTACGGTCAAGCAAGGTCATCATGTGTTAAGCGTTAGTGTGGTGGAAGGGTGAAAATACAAACAGGTTCTTTTATCGCTCCACTATTTAATACTATAATATACTCCAGGTCTTGTCCAAAATAGAACGCTCATTACGCTGATCAAGCTGATATTTGCCGATCGGAAATATAAAAACATCAAAAGAAATCAGCGATAATCAGCCACATCGGCGTTTTATAAAAATACTTCTTATCCCTTCTCACTCCACTCCACCCGTTTGAGCGGAATCTCCGATGATTCGAGCAAGGCGATGATTTCTTTTGCTGCCCGGTCGGTGAGTTTATGTTTGATTCTGAGCGTGGCTTTAACAGTGGTGGTATCGGAGAGGTAATCCCGTTCAATGTCGGTATTGAGGACGGCGATATGTTTTTGTTTTATGATGTCGATAATGGCGTCATGCTCGATTTTCAGCGAGGAGGTAATGGAAAGCACCCGGTGGGAATCGCTTCGGTAAAGTTTTTCGAAATATTTCAGGGCCACCAGTCCGAAGAGGGCGAGGAGGGCGACGGTCCCGGCGATCAGGTAGTATCCACTGCCGGCGGTCATGCCCACGGCGGCGGCGATCCAGAGGCAGGCGGCGGTGGTAAGACCTCTGATATTGGCGCCGTCTTTGAGGATGACTCCGGCGCCTAAAAAACCGATACCGGTGACTATCTGGGCCGCAATGCGGGCCGGATCGGAAACAGAAGTTCCCGCACTACAGGCAATGTTCACCGAAATAATGGTAAAGACCGCGGCGCCCATGGCAACCAGAATGTGGGTACGAAGCCCCGCGGACCGTCCGTGCATGTCTCGTTCAAGGCCGATCAGCGCCCCCAAAAGGGAGGCAAAAACAATCCGAATAGCTGCGTCACCGGGTGAGAGCATTACATTTCCTCGGTATGTTGTTGTTCAATTTTTTCCGGCTTACAGAGACATTTTTTTGTTGTAGCCGCCCGGGCGCATTTGCCGCAGATATACCGGGGGGCGCCCACGATTTCGGTAAGCGTGCTGAAATGGTCGGCAATATCTTTCTTTTTCCACTTGCAGAGTTTTTTTTCTTTACCCATTCTGGTTTCTCCGATAAAACAGTGATAAGGCTGAAGAGGGGATGACCGCCGATCAGGAAGATACAATATAAGAATAATCGGTGCAAATCGACGTCCTTTTTCTATAAAGTAAAACTGGAGGGGGTTGAGGGGGCGGCGAGGATCAACCTCAACCGGCGGCTTTCTTTTTCAGATCGTTCACCAGGGTCTGGACAGAATAAAGCCCGGAGTTGATCTCACCGACAATTTCAAACCCGGTTTCATGAGCGCCGTCCTCCCGACGGGTTTTGGTCCATCGTTTTTCGGCGATAATGCTTATCGAATCCCCGAGAATACCTTCTTCGGGAAGGTGGATTTTCAGGTCGATGGTTTTCCGGTCGTCCAGGGGATGGTCATGGACAACTCTGATACCCCGTTTGGAGATATCGAATATTGAACCGATACATTTTCCGGATTTCTGCTCGTAAACTTTCAGGTAGTGGGAGCAGCGAATACGCTCGTAGGCTCTCTGATCTTTCATAGCGTGTCTCTTTTGTTTCAGGATACCCTTTTATAATAAAATCCCGGCAGGTTCCAGTCAATAAAAAGCGGAATTTAATCTGCTTTTTTCAATGCCAGCCGTGAGAGATCGAGAAGTTCTTGTTCGTCAAAGGGTTTCTGCACAAAGCCCACGATATTTTTCGACCGGATAATCCGGGTTTCCTGTTCGCTTGCATATCCGGTAGTGATAATGATCTTGATATCGGGGTTGAGGGTTTTCAAATGATTGATACAATCGGAGCCGCTCATCCGGGGCATAATCATGTCGATAATGACCAGGTCGATGTCGTCACCGTGTTTTTCGTAATAGTGTACCGCCTCGACGCCGTCGTTACAGGTAATCACCCGATATCCTTTTTCCCGCAGAAGTACCGAGGCGAATGCGCGGACATACTCTTCATCATCCACCAGCAGTATGGTCCCCCCGGCTTTTTCTTCCGCTACGGTTTTTTCGGTTGCCCGGGCAATGGAGACCTGTTCCTTGCTCTCTACTGAGGGAAGGAGAAGGGTGAATGTGGCGCCTTCTCCCGGTTCACTGTCGACTTCAATGGCCCCCTTATGACTTTTGATTGTTCCATACACACTGGCAAGCCCCAGGCCGGTCCCTTTTCCGGTTGGTTTTGTCGTGAAAAAGGGCTCGAAAATCTTTTCCTTGACATTTGCATCCATGCCGGCGCCGGTGTCGCTGATTTTGATTTTCAGGTATCGACCGGCGGGTAACTGAGGAGCTATCTCTTTCCGCTTTGCCGGTCTGACTGTTTCGGTTGCTGTGGTAAATGTCAGCTTTCCGCCGATCGGCATGGCGTCGCGGGCGTTGACCGCAATATTGAGGAGAGCGCTTTGAAGTTGTGCCCGGTCGCCCAGCACGGTTGACAGTTGCGCTCCCGGGCGGATCTCGATCCTGATTCGCTTGTCGATTGTGTGTTCGAGCAGTTTGGCGATATCGGCAATTTCGTTATGGATATCCACAACACTCATGGTGTACTTGCCTTTGCGGGAGAAGGCCAGGAGTTTTTTGATAAGATCGCCGGCCCGTTTTGAGGCCTGAAGGATCATTACCGGATACTCGGCAAGCTTGGGGTCCTCTTTGCCGATTTTACGCTTCAGAAGGGTGGCAAATCCCTGAATCGCGCTGAGCATGTTGTTGAAATCGTGGGCAATCCCTCCGGCAAGTTGTCCGAGTGATTCGAGCTTTTCGTGATTGCGCACCTTTGCTTCTAGACGGTCCCGTTCGTTTTCGGCATTTTTGCGGTGAGTTATATCCCTGCTGATACCCACAATACCGATAATTTTGCCGTCATCATTACGCAACGGGACTTTCGTTGTCGAAAGCCACAACTCATTACCCAGAGCATCGGTAGTTCTTTCTTCCCGGTCGATAATCGGTGTGCCGAACTTCAGAATAATTTTTTCATCTGCAAAATAACGACAGGCCAGTTCGTGAGGAAAAAAGTCGAAATCGGTTTTGCCCAGGCATTCTTCCTGATTTTTTATGCCAAGGACCCGGAGATGGATTGTATTATTCAAAACAAAGCGGTTATGGGTATCTTTAATAAATATGTAATCGGGCATATGGTCGATAAGGATCTGAAGGAGCTTTTTACGGTCACCGAGTTCATCGGGTGCAGAAATTTCCGGCTTGGTCGCCTTTTCAAGCTCGGCGATCCTTTTTTCCTGCTCGCTGATTTTCTTTCGCAGCATGCTGATTATTTTCGTGCTTGTTTTTTCCTTAAAATGATCAATCGGCATTGCTGGTTGCCCCCCGAGGGTGATTAAACGATTAAATTTTGCCCGAAAAAATCAGATTTCCTTCCACCTCCCGATCCGTGGTTTCATCTGAATCGTCTATAATATAACGAAAAAAAGGCCCCTATGGTGGATAATTTTGCATTAATCTCCTCTGGAAGGGGAAACCGCAGGATTACTGGGATGGGAAATATATCCGGTTTAACAATTTAATCCGATAATTATCAGTGAATTATCTACTCCGGTGATATTTTTAGTATTTTTATTTGTTATGCCTAAAAAAAGAAGAATACGCCTTCCAAATTTCTTAGTTGTCGGAGCGGCCAAGGCAGGGAGTACCGCGGTAGCCACCTATCTTGAGGAGCATCCGCAGATCTACATGAGCCCGATGAAAGAGCCGAAATTTATCTCATCCCATTTCATGAAATTTCCCTATAACGGTCCTGGTGATGATTTTGTCGAGAATTTCACGGTGAGGAATCTTCCGACTTACAAGGGCCTGTTTAAATGGGTGCGACGGCACCGTGCCATTGGTGAAGCCAGTGTTGAGAACCTGTTTTATTATGAGAAGGCGATTCCTGTTATTAAAAAGCTGTTCGGCGATCCGAAAATAATTATCATTCTCCGCAATCCTGTCGACCGGGCCTTTTCGGCTTACAAGATGATGGTCCGTGACGGTCGGGAGGAATTGAGTTTTGAAGAAGCGCTTGAGCGGGAACAGAAACGGAAGGAAGAAAACTGGGAATTTTTATGGTTTTACCGTGAAGTCGGTTTGTATTATAAGCAGGTGAAAGCATATCTTGAATCTTTTTCGAGAGTTAAAGTAACTTTATATGATGATTTCCGGATGGATACTATTGGCTTTATGCAGAATTTATACCGATTTTTACGGGTCCGTGATAATTTCAAGCCCGAGGTGGCCTTAAAATTCAATGTATCGGGGCGATTCAGGAATGTTTTTTTGCAACTGCTTTTTCGGGCAACCGGTTTCAAGGGGATGTTGTATAAGTTTTTATCTCTTAACGGTATTTCCGATGCGGCGATATTAGGCACTATCGACAGTGTTCGAGAGGGTGATCTTGAACCAATGCATATAAATCCTCAAACGCAGAGCAAGCTGACCGGATATTTCAGTAATGATATCAAAAAGCTGCAGGAGCTTATCGGCCGTGACCTGAGCGGCTGGATGGAGTAATTATCAGTTTTACCATTGTTGTTTAACAGGAGAGATGTGAATACTGCTGCATCAATGACACGTCGGAAAGCAGTCCGGATGGTGGGCGCCGGAATATCGGCATTATCGACGCCCTTTATTACGGGATGTGGAAATACCACTCACGCGTCGGAACGGCCCAATATTTTCCTTGCCCTGGCCGATGACTGGTCGTGGCCCCATTCGGGTCTTGCGGGAAGTAAGGCTGCACGAACGCCTGTTTTTGATCAATGTGCCCGTGAAGGCGCTTACTTTACCAATGCCTTTGTTTCTTCTCCATCATGCGCTCCATCGCGGGCGTCAATCCTTACCGGACGGCATTTCTGGGAACTCGAACAGGGGGCGAACCTGTGGGGTACCCTTCCTGCCGACTATAAAGTCTATCTGGACCCATTGGAAAAAGAAGGATATTATGTTGGTTTCAGTAATAAAGGATGGGGGCCTGGAAGCGTAAAAGCCGGAGGCCGGGACCGAAATCCTGCCGGGCCGAAATATGCCAATTTTGAGCATTTCCTCTCCCTTCGACCAAAAAAAGCGCCATTCTGTTTCTGGTTCGGGAGCCGTGATCCCCACCGGTATTATGGCCCCAGAGCACGGATAAGCAGAAAAAAAGACCTTGACAGTATCGAGGTCCCTCCCTTTTTGCCCGATAATGAGATCGTCCGCCGGGATATGGGTAATTACTTTTTTGAAGTCCAGCGGTTCGATCGTGAGCTGGGAAAAGCCCTGGAGATGCTCGAAAAAAGGGGAGAGCTGGAAAATACGATCGTTATAATCACCAGCGATAACGGCATGCCCTTTCCGAGATGTAAGGCAAACTGCTATGACTGGGGCGTGCGTGTCCCGCTGGCTGTCTACTGGCCCGGCGTTATCAGGTCGGGGACCGTTATCGATGATTTTGTTTCCCTCTGTGATATTGCACCGACGGTGCTTGAAAATTGTTGCCCGGAGCAAAAAAACGACATGACCGGCAACTCCCTCCGGCCTCTCTTCGACCGTTCCCGCAATCCCGGTGAGAAACGCGGCTATGCGCTGTTCGGACGGGAACGTCATGTTCTTGCCCACGGCGATACAAACCACGGTTATCCCGTACGCGCAATCCGCACTGAAAGTTATTTATATATTCGTAATTTCAAGCCCGAACGGTTTCCCGCAGGAATCCCCCCGGCCTATCGTGACTGCGATTCATCACCAACAAAGCGGTATCTCCTCAGAAACCAGGATGCTCCCGATGTCAGGCCGCTGTTCGATCTCGCTTTCGGTAAACGGCCCGAGGAAGAACTCTATGATTTGAGAATCGACCCCGATCAGCTCAATAATGTTGCGCAGGATAACAAATATGCAGCCGCCAGACAGGAACTCTGGTCGACGCTGAAAACTGCCCTTATGAAAACCGACGATCCCCGGATCCTGGGGAAGGGTGATGTTTTTGAGAGTTATGCATTTCATACGCTGAAACGGTTGCATCAGTAGGGGGCGAAAGGTGATGGGGCTGCACAGGAAGATATCCGGGACGGAAGGTTACTCTTGTACCGTGGTGTGATTGCCGATCTGAAGATCGTGATTGGATACGACCGATTTGATTTTTGCATTTAAAAAGGGCCTGCCCCCCTCAGAGCAGGCCCGACCCGGAACACCCCGGGGGCTGAACACCCGGGGATCTCTTACCGAACACCATTTTTACCGTACCAGAAATTTTCGTATCAAGGTGCCTCCATCCATACGCGCTTTCACCATATAGACGCCGCCGGGAAGAGCGGCGATGTCCCAAATTTTATTACTTTCCCGGGTTGAAATGTGGTCGATTGTTCTCCCTGATGCAGTCAGTAAGCGAGCATCAAGTGATGATTTGCAATGTGAAAAGTGTATTGCTGTGCGGGAATTGATCTGAACAATGTTCATCTGTGCAGCTTGAATGTTTTCTTTGGCTGAGGCTATCTCAACCATATCGTTGGCGCGCAGAACCTTCTGAGTCGGGACAAAGTTATGCTTTGTTGCCGTAAGAGTGATACCGCCCATGGATGCATCGATTCCTTCGAATTCGACCGTGCCCCCGATGGTATAGCCCCGCATGAACAGGGCGTCTTTTTTATAGGCGCACACAAGCACACTGTCGATTGCCGGCCAGACCGTTACGTTCACTTTGTTACCGGTCCGTTCTGTTTGTATCTCGAAATTCTCGGTTTCATCGGCAGAATTGCTCCAGCACTCGAGTTCCGGATCGCCCCAGTGCTGCTGTACAAGTACATTGTGACGGGAAAATTCCATTACATTGGCGAGATACCAGGCTTTGGCGATACGGTGTACTCCCTTGTTGTTGAGCAGGTCTACCGCTTTTTTGTAGTGCCTTCCTCTGATGTTGAAATAATCGATACCACTGCTTCCGGTGTACGAGACCGCACCGCCCCTGGGGTTTGTCAGGAGGCTCTTGGCAAAACAGGTTGAAGTGTCGTGCATCATTTTCATGACAAGACAGGAGATCGAAATGAAATGGGAATAGTATTCGGACTCAATTTCGTGGGCATGCTTATAGTCGAAAATGGGGGTGCCGACTTCGGCGGCTTTCGAGTAGATCTGTATTCCGGCGGGGTTTCCATGAAATGAAAAGAAAACCATGTTATACCCGCGAGACAGGTGTTCTCGCATTTCATCGATCGTAATTTCATCTGAGTCATTCACCACGGTACCGTTGTCGAGGACCCTGTCCTCAAAGAGTTCATCGATAGTAGCCGATTTGAACTTTGACGTTTCTTTCTCGAAAATCGGTTTGACCTTATGGTGCCAGTAGTACGAAGCGTCATCCATCTCAAGTGACGTCACAAAGTCGGTCCAGAGGTAATGGAGCTGGGCCGCGCAGAAAGTCATATCGTCGTGATGTTCTTCAGGGCGGGGTTTGAGCGGATACTCAAGCACCTTGGTGATCATAACTTCTGCTTCTTCGACAGTAGAGGCAGGGAGTCGTCCAAGATAAATATCGTACCATAAATCGAGTCCGGTTATTTTCGGCTCCTTTTTTTCACAGACAAAACTGCCTTCATCGTCATATCCGCATTCGAGTCTGAACTCAGTACGGCTTTCCTCGTTGCCGTACACCGAATCGCCGTCCGTATCCCATTCCCCCTCGAGGCAGGAATAATAGACATCCGACCGCGCTTCTTCTTCATCGTAGGGAAAATAGAGACCGCCGGTCGAGACATGCCGGGCAGGGATTATGTCATAATCACCAAGAAGCAGTACCCAGACAATTCCCCATTCTTCCCAGGCATGCTTGAGGAAATTACGGATTTTATGGGCCCTGTCGAATCCTTCAACCACATTTTCGATTGAATCGACCGTGGCAACCAGGGTCTTCAGGCCTTTCTGACGTTTCCATTCTGCCAAACGGTCTGCCTGTTCCAGAAAACCTTCATCATCGGCGGTTATAATAATGTAATCCCAGGTCGCATCCTCATTGAAAAGCGGATCCGAGATATCGATATTTGCCGCTGCAATTGTGCAAAAAGCTGTGGAAATGAGAGCACATTTCGCCATTGCTTTCATAGTTCATCCTTCGGGTTAAGGTTCAGCCAGGGGGTCCGGGTCCATGAAACACTACCAACAGAACTGCCAATGAAACCACCACGAATGTTTTGCCCAATATTATCGTGAGCAGAAAAATTCGTGCGGGCGCCAAATGAGGGAGAAATGGCACTGCAGACAGCATTGGCCGGGGCGAATTTTTTGTTCTGGGAGTATACAGCAGCGATTATCGCCGCAGCGATTGTTAAATAGAGGGGTTTCAATCCGGGCCTTTCTGTTAAAGCGATTAAACTCAACGATTCAATGATACGCCCAAAAGGAAAAAATGTCAAGAGGAAATTTTGAGATCTACGAGGACAGGTATGCCGGCTCGCAGAAAGTTGCCCCTAATGGTACTAAAAAGGGGATGTAGCGTCATGCAAAGGAAAATACATTTTTGTGGAAAGCATGGAATACGCAAAGAAAAAATACATATATTAACGAAAAGCAGCGGCAAAAATTAAGCGATTAAGCAACACTAAATATTATGTATTGCTTGATAATAAGGCATTTAAATGTCGGGTTCAATGAACGGCTGGAGTACAAATCCAGAATTGTAGTAATGAAGGAACCATTCGACCCGGTCCGGTCCCGGCATGGGTTACATTTACCTGAAGTATTATTGCCGGTGTAAAATAGTACAGGGGGCTAAGAAAGCATAGGGAAAGGAACTGCCGTTCCTTTATATCCTTGCTAAGGAAAATGCTTGATTATATGCTATGCGCCGGGAGCGCATAGAAAGAGCGTTACCGGCTCACATATCCGTTTGATCTCGCGATACACACTGACAGGATCATCAACGTCAGCGAGAGCATCGAGATACGAGCGATTGGCACGCAATCCGACAGTTGCATACCGTTGCATGTTGGTAACCCTCTTGCGCATCGGCGCGTAGTAGCCCGGTTTCCTGCCACGACCGATACGAAACACGCGGAACTCACCGGGACGGTTGATGACCGTCTCAATACGCAGTACAATAGCGGGGTGCTTTTCGAGGG